>JBLNAO010000171.1:0-9231 GCA_050259395.1 Chloroflexota bacterium | reverse complement strand
TTTTTCAAAGCAAAAATGGAAACGTCATCGTTACCGGCTCCACAATTAATCTATCTGAGAATGACATAGATAAGCTTGTCTGGCTCTACGGTGAAGCAACTTATCTCAAAGCCGGAAGCATTGAGGGCATATTTGTCGGTCCGAGGAAGGAGATGATAACTCCATGGAGCACCAATGCCGTTGAGATAACCCAGAACATGGGAATAATAGGGATCGCACGCATTGAAGAATTCATACCATCAAAATCAGAGAATCCTGCGCATGACCCGATGCTGCAGTCAGTATACAATAACCTCGATCAACATATCTTCACAATCGAAAGAAAACCGGATGCCGTTGTTTATGTTGAGGATATCAGGGAATACAACCGAAAAGAAGGGCTGGCGCTTAATGACGATGAAATAGCATACCTCACTTCTCTAAGCAAAAAAATCGGGCGAAGCCTTACTGACAGCGAGGTTTTCGGCTTTTCGCAGGTCAACTCCGAACATTGCAGGCATAAGATATTCAACGGAACTTTTGTCATCGACGGGGAAGAAAAGGAATTGACCCTGTTCAGGATGATAAAGGATACAACCAAGGCAAATCCCAACCAGGTGGTATCCGCCTACAAGGATAACTGCGCATTTCTCCAGGGTCCGGTTGTGGAACAATTTGCACCGGCTACACAGGACAAGTCAGATTATTTTTCGGTGACGGATTTTGAATCGGTTTTATCGCTTAAGGCTGAAACCCATAACTTCCCGACAACAGTCGAGCCTTTCAACGGTGCATCCACCGGTACAGGTGGTGAGATCAGGGACAGGATTGCCGGCGGGAAAGCTGCTTTTCCCATTGCCGGAACTGCAGTATACATGACCTCCTATCCGAGACCTGATGGGCCCCGAAAATGGGAAAAAGCTGTTCCCGAACGTCCCTGGTTGTATCATACCCCTGAAGACATTCTTATTAAAGCTTCCAACGGGGCAAGCGATTTCGGCAATAAATTCGGTCAGCCGCTGATATGTGGTTCCGTTTTCACCTTCGAACATGCAGAGGATCTTAAAACTTTCGGCTACGACAAAGTAATAATGCTTGCAGGCGGGATTGGTTTGGGTAAAAAGAAAGACAGCACAAAGGATGTTCCGGAAAAAGGTGACATTATTGTATTGCTGGGTGGTGACAATTACCGGATCGGCATGGGAGGAGGAGCTGTATCATCGGTCGATACGGGGCATTACGACAGTTCAATCGAGCTCAATGCAGTACAGAGGGCAAACCCTGAGATGCAGAAGAGGGTCTACAACGCCATAAGGGCTCTCGGTGAATCGGATGTCAATCCGGTAATCTCAATTCACGACCATGGCGCAGGAGGACATTTGAACTGTCTCTCTGAGCTGGTGGAAGCAACAGGCGGCAGCATCGATATGAGCAAGCTGCCGGTAGGCGATCCTACTTTGTCTGCAAAGGAGATCATCGGAAATGAATCGCAGGAGCGCATGGGCCTTGTTATGAAAAAGGACGATGCCGGGACTCTCGGGAAGATAGCTGAAAGGGAAAGAGCGCCGATGTATGTTATAGGTGAAGTTACAGGTGACAACCAGTTCACTTTTTATAATCCTGTTACGGACGAAAAGCCCATAGACTTGGAGCTTTCATCATTATTCGGCAATCCTCCGAAAACGATCATGAACGATTCTTCAAAGAAGTCTTCGTTCTCAAAGCCGGAGTATTCTTCCGATAAACTATATGAGTATGCGGAACAGGTGCTGCAACTTGAGGAAGTTGCGTGCAAGGACTGGCTCACCAACAAGGTGGACAGGTCGGTTACCGGCAGGATAGCAAAACAACAATGCGCCGGTCCTCTTCAGCTCCCTTTGAATGATCTTGGAGCAATTGCTCTCGATTACAGGGGAATGAAGGGTTTCGCAACATCAATAGGCCATGCCCCTGCAGCAGGGCTGATAGATCCTGCGTCAGGATCGGTTCTTTCGATTGCGGAAGCGCTCACCAATATTATCTGGGCTCCACTTGCAAACGGGCTGAAGAGCGTTTCACTCTCCGCAAACTGGATGTGGCCCTGTAGGAATCCCGGTGAAGATGCAAGGCTTTATTTGGCTGTGGAGGCTGCGGGCAGCTTTGCCAGAGCGCTCGGGATAAACATCCCAACAGGCAAGGACAGCCTCTCGATGACACAGAAGTATGGCGACAAGGTTGTCTACTCACCCGGGACAGTAATCATCTCAGCTTCAGCCGAAGTGACGGATGTAAAAAGAATTGTGGAGCCTGTCATTGTCAACGATCCCTACACCAGCCTTCTTTATATTGATTTCAGCCGCGACAGCCATAAGACCGGGGGAAGCAGCTTTGCACAGATCCTGAACAAGATTGGCAATGAAGCTCCGTCAGTAAATGATGCTGCTTACTTCAGCGAAGCATTCAACACGGTGCAGAACCTTATCAATAAAGGTCTGATACTCGCGGGGCACGATATCTCTGCAGGCGGGATGCTGACAACAATGCTCGAGATGTGCTTCTCAAATACCGAAGGCGGAATAAGCGTCAATTTAACTGCAATTGATGAGAACGACACGGCAAAGCTTCTTTTCAGTCAGAATCCGGGTATAATAATCCAGGTGAAAGATGAACTCGAAGTTGCAGAAATGCTTCTCGAAAGCGGCATTTCATATTATTCCATCGGTCATCCAATTAATGAACGTTCACTTCTGGTGACCAACAACAGCGACAACTACTGTTTCGACATAGATGCGCTCAGGGATAAATGGTTCAGCTCATCTTACCTTCTCGACTGCAAGCAGGCAGGTCCGGAATTGGCCCTTGAAAGGTACACTCACTATAATGAACATGAACTAAATATCAATCTCAGGGGGTTTGAAGGAACTTTCAGATCGATCGGCATTGATCCGGGAAGAAGGAAGAAGACAGGAATACGGGCAGCAATTATAAGGGAAAAGGGTGTCAACGGCGACAGGGAAATGGCCTATGCTCTTTACCTTGCCGGCTTCGATGTGAAGGATGTTCATATGACCGACCTCATCGCCGGAAGAGAGACCCTGGAAGATATTAACATGATCGTCTTTGTAGGTGGTTTTTCGAATTCAGATGTTCTCGGCTCTGCAAAAGGATGGGCAGGCGCATTCATGTTCAACGAAACTGCAAAACTGGCCCTCGACCGCTTCTATGCACGAAAAGACACGCTGTCGCTGGGCATCTGCAACGGATGCCAGCTTATGGCGGAGCTTAACCTCATATTTCCTGAGCATAAGGAAAGGCCGAGGCTCCTTCATAACAAATCACATAAATTCGAATCGGAGTTCATAGGTGTGAAGATACTTGAGAATAATTCCGTCATGCTCAAAGATCTTGCAGGAATGGAGCTGGGAATCTGGGTTGCTCATGGTGAGGGATGTTTCAGCCTTCCCTTCGAAGAGGGCAAATACAACATACCTGTAAAATACAGCAGTCACACCTACCCGGCAAATCCGAACGGCTCGGATTACGATGTTGCAGGGCTTTGCTCAGAAGACGGCCGTCACCTTGTGATGATGCCTCACCTTGAAAGATCTTTCCTTCCATGGCAATGCGCATATTATCCCGAGGAAAACAGGAAGGATGAAGCAACCCCATGGATCAAAGCATTCGTCAATGCCAGGGAGTGGATAAAAAGAAACAGGCTTTAACATCAATGTCAAAGCCTGTTATGGGATTTTATTATTTCCTGACAATTACTCGGAAGGAGTGAGTGATACAGAAATAAGCTTTGTTTCTTCATTTCCTGAATCTCTTTTTTCAGCATCAGGCAATATTTTTTCACTGATCATCTGTATGCTGTAAACACCAGTGTCTTTCAGATACAGTGAGCCAAGAAAAGAATCTGCTCTGTAATAAGGATAGGAAACATCGCTTGAATTCTGAATTATCTTGTCGACGGAAGGACGGGCTTCCAGCATATCATCTTTAACGCTCAGCATCACTGCATTGTCGTAACTCAGCTTTGTAGTGTCCTTCGTAGCGCTTGAGAGCCACACATCATACCTTCCGGATTTTGAAACAACCACGTTCCATTCTGCGGTGTTGCTTTGAGGCTCATTGATATCATGATAGGTATCAGCCTTCTTTAGCTCCAGTGAAATTGTGCCGTCCTGCTGCTGCATAATAGCATTCTCGGCCAGCTTATCTGATTCCGACCTTTCACTGCTGCTTTTACATGAATACAGCCCAACCCCCGCACACACCAACAACACAAATAACATCCTTGCCATTTCCCTGAATAATTAATAAAGTTTAACATTGACTATAACGATACACTAACAAATTCAGTATATCCTTTGTTTGAAAAACTTTAAAAATAATGTAACAGATTATTTTACAAGGGCTTTGGCCTTATTGTGCACCTGGCGGAATTCTTGTTTTCTTTCGCCGGAAGGGCTCAGTGAATCGGCAACAATCTCTGCAATGTCCGCAACTTTTGTACCGGTAGCCGAGGCAAAAGTTTTTTTACAAAGAGGGCAGGCAGTTGCAAGGATGTCAGGATACCCCTTTGTGAGCTCTGAAGCGGCATCAATCGCAATTTTTCTTTTATCAGATGAATTGATCTTCAGATTTCCAAGACTTCCTCCGCAGCATAATGAGTTCTCGCCTTCGTAACGGCTGTGTTCTAAAATGGCCACATGTTTCAGCACTTCCATCGGCTCTTCGAAAACACCCGATCCCCTGCCCAGGTCGCATGGATTGTGATATACCACTCTTCTGTGCTGAAAGCTCAGCTTCACATTTCCTTCATCGATGAGCATCTTAATGAATTGTGTATGATGAACTATTTCAAGATCAAGATAATAGCTTTCCCTGAAGACCTTGAAACATATAGGGCACGATGTCACCAGATATCTGGCTCCCGTTTTTCTTATCAGCTCGGAGTTGAAGTTGATAAGCTCACGTGCCTCCCTGTCTTTTCCTGCCAGCATCAGCGGACGGCCACAGCATACGCCCCCGTTCTCATCGATAAAGCTGTATTTCATTCCTGATGCATCGATTATTTTCAGCATTGAATTCCTGATTGCCGGAGTAAGATGGGTCATGCAACCGGCAAAGAAAACAACATCGACCTTTTCAGGTGTTTTTTCAGGAAGAAAATCATAAACAGGTGATGCTGCAGTTTTCTCTGCAACAACAGGTTGTCTTTCCCTGAAGTAACCCCCGTAAATATTCCTGATGCTACTATCTGAATTGCCTGATCTGCGCTGGATCATCCTGATAGGCATCAGTTCTATCCCGACAGGGCATTTCACATCACAGCGCCCGCACATGAGGCAATTATGGGCAATTTCAGAAATCCCGTCATTATTCCTTATGGCTTTCAGAAGATATGCTGACTGAATGTGCCTTATTCCCAGCGAAGAATTCATCTGGCACGCATCGATGCATATGCCGCATGATGAACATGAATATGTCTGCACCTCGGAGAATGAACCTGCCTTATCTCCTGTTCTGATGCCAGAGTTCCTCATGAAAATAAGGAAAAGCTCGGTTGGAATATGCATGTATCTTGTAATGGGAAGCAGAACAAAGAATGTTCCGAGTGAAAGTGAATACAGCCACCAGAACGGGTATGCCAGCTCAGCGGCAGGTAGAAATGATGCAAGCCATGATCCCAGTGTCCCTGTGAGAAAACTCCCGGTTGCATAAGCGCCGCTTGTAAGGCTTTCTGCAACAAGCCTGCTCGGAAAGATCAGCCAAAGGGCCGTAAGTGCAACCTTGTCGAGCGGTTTCAACCTGGTAGTTTTCTTCATCCCTACCACCTTTGAGGAAAACCTTTTGATCACAGCAAGTAAAAGTCCCGACAGTATAATTGCAAGGATCATATCCATAAGGAAGCTGTACACTGCTTCAAACCCGGTTCTGCCATGTTCCGGGTTAAAAAATCTGAAGAAGATAGCCTTATAAGGAGGGTTGAGGTGCCTCGAACCGAAAATATCAGCCTCAATAGTGCCGAAAAGAATAAGCAGGAACCAGCCGAATGCGAGGCTCATATGCATGTAACCAAGCCTGAAATTCGATTTCAGTATTTTCCTGTGAATAAGACTTTCCAGGAATATTTCCTTCAGACTTTGGCCGAATGCCCTGCCGAAGAATCCCCTCTGAAGTCTCAGCTTGTCCTGCCTCGACAGATCACGGAACCACATCACGCAGCGTGTAACCGAATAGATCAGTATGAAATAAAGACCTATGTCGAATGGTATGATGAATATATCAAACTGCATAACCTTCAGATTTCCGGAATGCCAGCATGGCAAGCGAAACAACATTGCGTGTATTCACTCCCCTGGGGCAGACGAGAGAGCATTTGCCGCAAAGCATGCATTTTCTTATGTTCTTTCCCACTTGATCGTTTTCGCCCCTTTTCAGCAGGATGTTCAGCTCGCGCAGGCTGAATTTGGTAAAATTAGCCGTGGTGCAGGTTGCCGCACATCCCCCGCATTCGATGCAGAGCCTGAACGTCGGTTCCTTCTCATAAATGAATTCGGCAATGCTCCTGTCGTTGGAGTCGTATTCGATTTGTCTTCCCTTCGATATCGTGAAACCGAACTTATTCATACAGATGGTTTCTTCTTCAGATAATTGATTACATCAGGAACAACCGCACGTGCATGGGAAATTGTTTCTGTTATGTTCATCGGCATTGTGCAGGTCCCTGCAAGGAAGATCCCGTCAATATTGCTCTTGTTGCTGCCGAAATGGTGATCGCCGACTTCAAAGAACCTGTTTTCTCCGGTTTTCAATCCTGATGCCGCTGCAAGTTTCTTCCCGTTCTCAGACATCTCCATGCCGGCCATCAAAACCAGCATGTCAAGTTCCATCTTAAGCGGACGGCCCAGAAGAGTATCCTCAACCTTGACGATCAATGAGTTGTTTATCGATTCGTTCACTTCCGACACTTTACCCCTGATGAAATTAATTCCCCAATCTTCCTGTGCTTCACGGTATAGTTCCTCATAATGAGCTCCGCCCATTCGCATATCCATGTAGAAGCAAAAAATCTTTGTTTTTTTTATATGCTCCTTTATTTCAATTGCCTGCTTGACTGCTGTGACGCAGCATAGTTTTGAGCAATAAAGGTTGCCCACTTTTTCATCACGGGAACCCACACAATGGACGATTCCAACTTTGTCAGGCACTTTCCCGTCGGACCTGAGGATCTCTCCTTTCCTGAACATCGCCTCGAGATCATATGAGGATATTACATTGTCGTAAACTCCATATCCGTATTCTTCCTTTCTCGAGCTTTTAAAAAGATCGAAGCCTGTTGCAACAACCACAGCATCCGCATTTATCTCCTCACCCGATCCCGTCGAAAGAAGGAAATTATCATTCTTGCCGGAGGAGATCTTTTCGATCGTCATTCCTGAAATTATTTTAACACCTGATCTTTGAATCTCGTTTTTGAAATAAGCTGTCACTTCCCCGCTGTCGCGCCTGTCGGGAAACAATTTGAACCAGTCGTTCAGGTGCCCCCCTGTATTGTTCTTTTCATAAAGGCTGACACGACATCCCGATTCTGCAAGCCTGCACCCTGCCTCAAGGCCTGCAACTCCCCCTCCAATAACAACAACATGCTTATTCATTGCTTACAAGTATTTTCCCCTTCCTGCCAGCAGCTGTAGTTTTATCGAGCCTGAACTTCTCGAGCGGCTCGTAATCGATCCCTATTTTATTTAATATTGGTTCACAATCCGTCTGATGCATCTGCAATCCAAGATCCCAAGGATCAAATCCCAGAACCAGTCCGGCTACTTCTTCATATGTAAATACTGGTATCCCCTGGCCATCAGGTCCGTACGTTTTACCTTCCATCTCTCCTATCACATATTGCCACCTGTCAAGGAACATCGGGCATCCCGGGCAATTTGTGATTATCATGTCGGGTTTGAAAGGCTCCATGGATTCAAATTTTTCACGTGAGCATGCAACAGAAAAACCGCGGTTAGCCTGTACAAGATATTGTCTGAAACCGAAGCCGCAGCAATGTCTTCTCTCGGGATAATCTATAACCTGTCCTCCCCATTCATCTATCATTCCGGCAAGAACATAGGGATACTCCGCTCCTCCCACACCTTTTGACGGGAACATTTTCGCGTAATGGCATCCTATATGATCGACCACCTTAAGTGGTGCGCCGGTGTGTTTATTTACAAGTTTATATTTGGCTTTTGCAGCAATCTCTTTCCTGAACTTATAGATAACGTCGGAAGCATGTGCCAGGTTTGAGGGTATCGTGAATTCACGGCCTGTTGCCATTCTCAGGTTCTGACGGATTTTTTCTTCTATTTCAGGAAAATGATGCCAGGTCTCGAGTATCTCCGTGTATAAACCGAACGACGTAATACAGGAAGGAACATAATTGGAATAACCGGCTTCGGTCATCATGGCAAATTGCCTGGCAACAACTGTCATCGCGGTTTCCACCGGCACAACATCGCCGTGGTAGCCAATTCCTGAGCATGTGGTGTGACACGGATGCTCATATATGTCCTTATGAAGAACATCCTTCATGATTCTCAGGAAAGCAACTTCCGATCCCGGAAAAAAATTCTGCCGTATGCAGCTCCTTACGTAAAAGTACCTGTCGTCGGCAATTTCCTTCTGGTATTCACTCCAGATCGCTTTTTTCCCATCTGCTTTCATCGGCTACTGCTTTGTATGAGTTCCGTTGTTTGTGCCGTAAATAGTCCTGAAATATTCATTGTCGAGAGTATCGTCCAGTTCGAGATCCATTTCTTTGGCCTTCATTTTAGAAAATGATTCTATCTTTTCATATCTCCTCAGCCCGCCGGTGACTTCAAAGATCTTCTTCAGTTCCGCAAGTGTTTCCTCGGGGATCTTACGAAGAATACCGGGACCGTCGCCGCCGTAATTTCCTCCCAGCCTGGCGAGAAGTTCAGACCTGTTCTCATATACCCATTCCCAGTTTGGTCCCTGTTCGGGATGAAGATCGGGTTTCAGCATGTCGATATACACGCAATAGCCCTTGTTCAGAATAGCCTCTCCGACAGTTCTTTTAATAGCAAGCTGCTGCCTGCCTTTTTCAGATTCCACGAAGTAACCAAGATCCTGGGACAAACCGCGAAGAGCCATAATAACAAGACCAGGTGCATTCCCCCTGGGGCACCGTGTCTTGCACGACATGCATTCGCCGCAATACCATATCGCCTCGGATTTAAGAAGGCCTTCAAT
>JBLNAO010000170.1:0-6353 GCA_050259395.1 Chloroflexota bacterium | reverse complement strand
TTTCAATGACACCCCTGGCAAAAAACATTGCACGCTCGTCGTTGTCATCGAATTCATTTCCCCCGGGATCATTTACAATATATTTCCTCGAAAAATAATCTTCATTATCGATAAAATAGACCTGCATCCTTGCCGACTGGATGGATGCGACCTTAATAATGAGCGGATGATCGGTATCATCAATAATGAGATTCATCCCTGAAAGGCGGATAACCTCATGAAGCTGATTCCGCCGCTCGTTAATGCAGCCATAACGCGGCATGAAGGTACGGATCTCCTTCCCCCTTTCCTGAATACCCTGGGGAAGATATCTGCCTATCTTCGAAAGCTTTGTCTCACCTAAGTATGGAGTGATTTCTTGTGAAATGAATAAAACCTTCTTGCTTTCCATGTAATTTTCCTGCCTTGGCTATGCCATTTGGATTTAAGTTGCAAAGATAATAATAAAAATTTACAATTTTACACACACCCTTTCCGCACCAACCTGCATAAGGGCTTTTCAAACAAACCGTTGTAGGCCGCTTCCTTAAAATCTGCCTTCCTGTTAGCTCAAAAAACCCGAATTTGATATACGTTTGTAGAAAAAACAGGGATGAAAGTCATCAGTACAATTTCAGGGATTAAGAATGAAATCAGGAAGCCCGGATCTTCACCTGTCGGATTGGTACCGACAATGGGTGCCTTGCACGAAGGCCATTTGTCGCTGACAAAGTATGCAACTGCAGAATGCCCAGGGGTTGTGGTGAGTATTTTCATAAATCCTACGCAGTTCAACGACAGGAATGACCTTAAGAATTACCCGAGAACTCTTGATTCGGACCTTGATCTGCTTGGCAGGGTTCTCAGAAGTGATGATATTGTTTTCACTCCTGAAGTTGAGGAAATGTACCCGGAAGAAGATTCCAGGGTGTTTTCATTCGGTAATCTCGACAGAGTGATGGAGGCTCTTCACAGGCCCGGTCACTTCAACGGGGTTGCCCAGGTGGTCAGTAAGCTTTTCAATATTGTCGATCCTGATAAGGCTTACTTCGGGATCAAGGATTTTCAGCAGCTCGCTGTTATAAAGGCTCTTGCGAGGCAGATGAACAGCCATATTGAGATTGTTCCATGTCCCATAATCCGGGAGGATGATGGATTGGCCATGAGCAGCAGAAACCGCCTGCTCGAGGCTGGGATAAGGAAAGACGCACCGGTGATTTATCAAACTTTGTCCAGGGTAGCTGAAATGATCCGGGTGAAAGATGTACCGGAAATCAGGAAATTTGTTCTTGACGCCATAAACAAGGTGCCGGGTTTCAGCGTGGAATATTTTGAAGTTGCTGATGATGTTGAACTTATTCCGGTGAAATGCAAACAGGAATTTATACCCGGAAGGAAATACTACGGTTGCATTGCCGTTAAAGCAGGGAAAATAAGACTGATCGACAATGTTCAGATGAGTCAATGAGTCTCGGGGTAGGCCAGGACTCCAGGACTCCAGGACTCCAAGACCCCAAGACTCGCAGACCCTAACACTTTTTTACTAACTTTGCAGCAGAAAGGAAAATAATGATAATAGAGGTTCTGAAATCAAAGATACACAAGGTCTCGATTACCGGCGCCAACCTCCACTATGTCGGCAGTATAACGATCGATGAGGCTCTTATGGATGCGGCCGGCATGATAGAGAACGAGAAGGTTCATGTGCTTAATCTTAACAACGGTGAGAGGCTTGTAACATATATTATTAAAGGGAAACGCGGTTCCGGGGATATATTCCTGAATGGCGCCGCCGCAAGGAAAGTGATACCCGGCGATGTTGTTATAATCCTGTCTTATGCACAAATGGATTTCGAAGAGGCTAAGTCTTTCAAGCCGACGGTTATCTTTCCCGATACCAAAACAAATAAACTGATCTGACTTTGAAAAAAGGGCTGTTGCAGGCACTCAGGTTCATTGCATTCCTTTCAGTGGGACTCATCCTTCTCTGGCTGGCATTCAGGAAAACCGATTTCAGCAAGCTAACGGAAGACCTGAAAGAGGCAAATTATTCCTGGATAATCCTTTCCCTGGTTTTTGCCATAATTGCTTTTGTCAGCCGTGCAAGACGCTGGGTATTGCTCATCAGGCCTCTCGGATATAAACCTTCACTCGTAAACGCTTATCATGCGGTTATGACCGGTTACCTGGCAAACCTTGCTTTTCCACGGCTTGGCGAACTCTCGAGATGTGTCGTCCTCGGAAGGAAAGAAAAAATCCCCGTTGATCAGCTCTTCGGCACTGTTCTTATTGAACGCGCCTTCGACATAATAACACTCCTCGGAATAATGTTTGCCGTTCTGCTGACAAGCAGCGATAAAATAGCTGACTTGCTGAATGAAAGTATTTTTTACCCGCTCAGGGAGAAATTCAGCAATTTGTTTGGAGTTACATGGGTAATGTGGGTAGCGCTCCTTCTTGTTGCCCTGCTGAGTCTCTATTTTATTTACAGGTACAGAAAAAACCTGCGGAGATTCAAGGTTTTCGGCAAAATATTCGATGTTGCCAAAGGAGTGATCAACGGACTGAAATCTGTCACAAGCCTGGAGAGAAAGGGTGAATTTATTTTTCATACCGCATTGATATGGTTCTGCTACGCGATGATGACCTGGGTGGTGGTTTTTGCAATAAAGAGCACCTCGGATGTAACTTTTGCGGAAGGCATTTTTCTCCTGGTGATCGGCGGGCTTGCAATGTCTGCGCCTGTGCAGGGTGGCCTGGGTGTTTTTCATTATGTAATTTCAAGAGCGCTTGTGACTCTCAAAGGAGTTTCTCTCGAGGATGGTCTTGCCTATGCTGTGCTGACCCATGAATCGCAGCTTATCTGGATAGCGATTGCAGGTACGGTTTCTTTCCTGCTTATTTTCAGGAAAAATAATGAAAAAGAAATCGAAGAGTAGTTATATATTTACTCTATGGCCAAAACTAAAACAGTTTATGTCTGCCAGAATTGCGGTGCAGAATCCGCAAAATGGATAGGCAGATGCCCTTCATGCCATGAATGGAACACCTATCATGAAGAGATCGTTGCCCCTGCTTCCTCAGCAGGTCCGATGGCAGACCGGGAGAAAAGGAAACCCGAGCTTCTCGATAATATCCGCTCCGACGAACACAGCCGGAAAAAAACAGGGATAAATGAGCTCGACCGCATTCTGGGCGGTGGCATTGTTGGCGGTTCGCTTGTACTCCTGGGTGGTGAACCGGGCGTTGGAAAGTCCACACTGGCGCTTCAGCTCGCTCTTGCCTTGAAAGATCAAACCATACTTTATGTATCAGGTGAGGAAAGCGAAGAGCAGATAAGCTTCCGGGCCAAAAGGATGAAGGGTTCCAATCCGCGCTGTTACATCCTGAGCGAAACAGAATTGGGCAATATCCTTACACATTCGGAAAACATTAAGCCGGGATTGATAATTATCGACTCTATTCAGACCATGAGCAGCAACCTGCTGGAGTCATCGGCGGGATCCGTTTCCCAGGTGAGGGAATGTGCCGCTATGCTGCTTAAGTATTCGAAGATCTCAGGCATACCTGTCTTCCTTATAGGTCATATAACTAAGGACGGATCGCTTGCCGGACCAAAGGTTCTCGAACATATTGTCGATGTGGTGCTCTATTTTGAAGGTGACAACAATTATGTGTACCGCATTTTGCGTTCGGTAAAAAACCGTTTCGGTTCAACATCGGAACTGGGGATCTTTGAAATGGTGGAGACAGGTCTCAGGGAAGTCGGCAATCCATCGGAGATGTTCATCAATCAGCACGAAGAAGCATTAAGCGGCATCTCAGTCGCCGCCACTGTCGATGGAATGAGACCATTTCTCATTGAGACACAGGCACTTGTAAGCAGCGCCGTTTATGGCACGCCCCAGAGAAGCTCCACAGGCTTTGATATAAGAAGACTCAACATGCTTCTTGCTGTTCTCGAGAAAAGGGCAGGCTTCAAACTTGGAGTTAAAGATGTTTTCCTCAATCTGGCAGGCGGAATAAAGGTGGTTGATCCGGCAATCGACCTTGCAATAATCAGCTCGGTACTCTCATCAAATCTTGATATCCCGATTGACAGGAGCATCTGCTTCTCGGGTGAAACCGGATTATCAGGAGAGATCAGGCCGGTCCCAAGAGTTGAGCAGCGCATACGCGAAGCCTCAAAAATGGGATTTAAAAAGATCTACATTTCAAAATACCAGAAGAATATCTCAGAAAAGCATACAGGCATAGAGATAATCCAGGTAGGAAAGATTGAGAACCTGGTTAGGTCGTTGTTTGCCTAAGGCGAAAGGCGCAGGGCTCAGAGCTCAGAGCACAGGGCTCAGGGCGAAGGGCGCAGAGCACAGGGCTCAGAGAGCAGGGCACGGGGCGAAGGGTCAACACAATCAGTACCGCTGTCTTCGCGGACTCTCTATTCTTGAGTTATTATACTTGACTTTTTCGCAGTCGAGCTCCATATTGAACCCTTCGGGACGCTCAAACTCGTCTGCCTGCATGATTCCAAGCTCCGGATCGTTGTAAACCTTCTGCAGGAAAAGGGCCATTACCGGCAGAGCCATCTCAGCGCCCTGGCCTTCACCAATGGTCTCGAAGTGAATTGCCTGGTCCTCCCAACCCGACCATACTCCGCCAACAAGATTTGGAGTCACACCCATGAACCAGCCATTCGAATGGTTCTGCGTTGTACCGGTTTTCCCCCCGATCTGGTTAGTGAGATTGTATGGGTTGAGCCTCAGTCTTATTGCTGTTCCAGATTTAACGACACCCTGAAGCAGATTCAGCATCAGGAATGCCTGATCTTCGCTGAGCACCTCCTCTACCCTTGGGCTGAATCGTGAGATTGTATTGCCATTCTTGTCATCTATGCGGGTAACATACATTGGTCTTGTATAGACTCCCTTATTTGCGAATGTTCCATAGGCTCCGACCATTTCTTCAAGCGTGATGTCGCATGTGCCGAGGAATATTGAGACGACGGGATCAATAAAGCTCCTAATTCCCATCCGGTGCATAATGTCGACAACAGCCTGTGGCTTGAACTGTTGCATGAGCCAGGCCGAAATGTAGTTTTCCGAATGAGCAAGTCCCCATGCAAGGGTTACCATCTTTCCATGATATTCTTTTGGTCCTGAACTTCTCGGTGTATACAATGCTGTATCGCCTATATCGAACGAACGTGGGATGTTTTCCACCTCGTAGCATGGCGAGTAGCCGTTCTGCATTGCTATAGTATAAAGGAAAGGCTTGATCGTGCTTCCGACCTGTTTTCTCTGCTGCGTCACAGCGTCGTATTTGAAATACCTGAAATCGGGTCCCCCCACATAAGCTTTTACAAAGCCGTTATGTGGATCTTCAACCATGAACGAAGAACGTATGAAATACTTGTAATATTTTACCGAATCAAGCGGAGTCATAGTGGTGTCGCGTTCACCTTTCCACGAGAAAACGCGCATCTTAACGGGTGTCTTGAAGGCATGGATTATTGAATCTTCCTCCATCCCTCTTACAACCATTGACCTGTACCTTTCGCTCTGTTTAACAGATTCCCAGATAAGCTCGTCAACCTGTTTCTTTGTAAGGTCGTTTGAGTAGGGCGGATTTTTAAATCCTTTTGCCCTCTTGTAGAAGTTAGGCTGAAGTTCTTTCGACAAATGCTCTATGAGGGCATCTTCAGCATATTTCTGCATTTTATAATTGATTGTCGTATAAATTTTCAGCCCATCCTTGTACAGGTTGTAATTCGAACCATCGGGCTTGCTGTTCTTGTAACACCATCCATACAGCGGATTATTGTCCCATTCCCACATGTGTTCAGCATAGGTGTCGGGGTTCCTGTAACGGTCGGCATCTGGCTTAGGCCGCTGCATAATCCTTGTAAGGTATTGCCTGAGGTAAGTGGCAAGGCCAGTATTATGATCTTCAACATGAAGGCTCAGCGAAATTGGAAGCGTTTTGACAGAATCAGAAACATGAGGTGTTATGTAACCGTATTTTTCCATCTGTGACAGAACAACATTCCTCCTTTTTACCATAAGTGAAGAGTCGCGCAACGGATTGTACAAAGCTGAGTTCTTCAGCATGCCCACCAGTACGGCGGATTGTTGAAGATCAAGTGAGTCAGGGGTGGTATTGAAATAAAGTCTTGCTGCAGACCTTATCCCTGTTGCATTATACAGGAAGTCGAATTTGTTCAGGTACATGGCGATGATCTCATCTTTGGTGTAGCTCCTTTCAAGCTTCACGGCAGTCTGCCATTCCTTGAACTTTGAAACACCCAGCCTCAACTTCTTCGTAAATGATGAAACCCTGGCGGTATCGCGCGGATAAAGCTGCTTGGCGAGCTGCTG
>JBLNAO010000169.1:0-4423 GCA_050259395.1 Chloroflexota bacterium | reverse complement strand
AATCTCGATACACCATCAGAAAAATACTCACTTCCGGCAGAACTGTTTGAAATATCCGGGGTCGTTTACAGGCAGGGAAAAATATTCTGCAACCAGGATGAATCGGCTGACATTTTCGTATTCGACCCGATTCAGAAAAAAATCATGACAAGGTACAGTTTTGGCATCAAGGGCGATTTTGAAGATCTTGCAGTCATAGGCACTGACGCCTATGTTCTTAAAAGTAATGGCACCATCGTAAGGGTTAACGGTTTTGCAGGTAACAATGCAAGCATTCTTGAATATCACACTCCACTGTCTTCGAGAAATAATGCGGAGGGCCTTGCATTTGAAGCCTCATCAAATTCGCTGATGATTGCTTGTAAAGGCACCAGGGATATTTACAGGTTCAGTCTTGCAAGAAAAGCCCTCAATCCCGATCCTTGCTTTTCACTAGATCTTGAAAATCCTGAAAATTATCTCAGCAAAGAGATCTTCGAAAAATACAATTTGCTGAAGAATAAAAAGCCAGGCATCAGTGAATTCAATCCATCGGCGCTCGCGTTTCATCCTTCAGGTGACCTTTACATAATATCTTCCACGGGAAGGCTGTTACTGGTGCTTGACCAAAATTTTAAAATAAAAGGATTCAGCTACCTGTCTGCGGGTTTTTTTACCCAGCCTGAGGGAATAACTTTCTCAGAAAATGGTGATATGTACATATCAAATGAAGGGAGAAAGGGACCGGGATATATCGTAATGTTCAGGGAATGACCAATTCCGGAAGATTGTAAAGCTTCCGGGTTTCGCATACTGCAAGAAATTGCCTGATAATCTCATCACGTCCGGCAATGGCTTTGTAAAAATCGTCGATGTAGGCAAGATTCTCTTTCCTCTGTTCCGAAGGAAGATATTTCATTGCAATAATAGTTTTCTCCAGAACAGGTCTTATTTCCTGGAAATATGTGAACATAGCTGAGAACTCCTGTTCAGAATAACACAACCCCTTGTAAACCTTTCTTGTGGCAAGAAATTCTATGGGCACACCTTCAGGCCTGGTGTAATCGGCATTTACCAGCCCGGAGAAGTCAAAATCATAAGGTACGGCAAAAGGCTTTAACGATTTATCATCCGGCTGCATAATGATTATATTCTTCCTCGACGAAACATACCAGTCTTTGTTGCCGATCATGTATTGAAACAGCGCCAGCTTCATGAAACCTGGCCGGTCAAGATCAAACGGAGTTACTATTTTTTCCGATTCTTCAGCAAACATTCTTTTTGCGGCTTCATCCTCATGCTCGATAAAGAAGCTGTAACCCTTAAGAATTATTTTATTTAGTCCTGTGTCATTGTAAAACACTCTCACAAGCCTGACATTCAAGCTTCTTTCTGTTAACCTGCCATACAATCTGTAAACAAGGTATTCGTCGATTACGTCCTTATCATCCTGGCATGGAGTAACCAGTTTCAGCTTATCCTGATTGTCGAAAAGCGTATTCTTAACTTCACTTTTCCTGAAATTAACCGTCAGAGGAGGAAAATTGCAGTGATCCGGATCGCGCCTGAAGTAACCCCTTGATTCCACTTTGACATTAAGTCTTACCTTTTTTTTTCCGGGAATATGATAAATCAGCTCACCTTCATGATACTCTGGTTCGACTGTTCTTTCGTTCTGGATAGCAGTAAAATCAGCAATAAGCTCAATATCAATAACTTTATCTGAAAGAAAAAGTGAGTCAGGTCGGATGCCCGATGCAAGACACGGGAAGAATACCAGTATAAACAGAGTAAGATGTTTGTTCAATATCAATAGATTAGTTTTTCAAAATACGAATTAAACAGTTACCATGTCCATTTGTTGATAATGATAAATATAACAAATAACTTTTGTTCAGGTTTTATTATCGTAAATTGCTCAAAATGTCCTGTTGTTTATGTGCAGAAGGAGTTTGTATATACTGGCCATCTTTTTTCTGAGCGTGACAGTAATCATGGCACAATCAAAGGAAATCTCGAAAATAAATGATGGTCCTTACATATTTCTGAAGGAGAAAGAAACGATTGCGAAGTGGATCGAGAACGGGCATATCAAACAGCAGGCAATTACCCCAGATTCCTTTCAGGAGATAAAGAATAAGTTCGATCTTAAATTCGGATACCGCGACCTGTTGCAGGTATTCAATTTAAAACCGGAATACAGGTTTTCTTTCAGGGGTGTGGACAGCATTGGTGTGATCTCAGACATTCACGGTGAATTCGGAAAGTATATTGCACTGCTGAAATCCCAGGGAATTATCAATTCCTCCAATAACTGGAGTTTCGGCAAAGGGCATCTTGTGATTCTCGGGGATTGCTTCGACAGGGGAGACCATGTAACGGAATTGCTCTGGCATGTATTCGGATTGGAAAAGCAGGCCGAAAAAGCTGGAGGGATGGTCCACTATGTTCTTGGAAACCATGAAGTGATGGTAATTGGAGAGGATCTCCGCTATATGAATAAAAAGTACAGGAAAGTTGAAGAAATTACAGGTACCCCGTACCAGGATCTTTATTCCACCGAAACAGTATTGGGCAAATGGCTCAGAAATAAGCCGATTGTGATCACTATTAACAATGTACTCTTTGTTCACGGAGGCATCTCCACGGACATAATCAGGAAAAAGCTTGATATTGATGAGATCAACCATCTTTTCTACCAGATGCAGGTAATCAGGCAGGTAGAATCGGAAACGGATCTGAAAAATCTTGTTTTTCTAAATGAAGATCTTGGGCCGATATGGTACAGGGGCTATTTTGATGATGAATGCTTCAGCGAGGAAAAAGCTGATTCAATTCTGCACTATACAGGAAAGGATCACATAATTGTGGGCCATACCACAGCATCGGACTTTCAGCCGCTTTATAATAAAAAAATACTGGGTGTTGATGCAGGTATCGGCGATGACAAACCGGGAGCAATGCTAATCATTAAAGATGGAACATTCTTTGAAGGAACTCCCGACGGCAAACGGAAAATATTCTGAATCAGTTATCATTGACTATTTTCTTCTTTTCCGGCTCGGGTTTGAGTTCTTCGTGAAATACATTATGTTTTCCATCGATTTCCTCAGGATTGTCATATCGATACCTTTCCTCCCTGAAAAATACTTCAAGATCGGCCCGCTTCCGATCAAAATCCATTCTCTCAATATTTACCTTAATGATATTCTGACCTGTCAGGATCGATAGTTCCCTTAGAAGTTCAGCTTTGTTCTCAGGCCTGAGCAATTCCAGCTTCTTGATAGTAACGCTCCTTTTCTCCAGCACTTTCCTCTGAAGAAATTTTTCCAGGGTGTAGGTAAGCAGCATTATACTTGCATTCACGATAAGTGCTCCAACAACAGGAGGAGGTATGTTGGCCTGGGAATTGATAATCGAGATGCCAATTATCGTGAACATGTAGGTCATGTCCTTTACCGAAAAGGCAACGGTTCTGAACCTTATGATTGCAAAAATTGCGAACAGTCCCAGCGCCAGGCCGATTTGCATATCTACAGATCCGAGAATTGAACATATCAGAAATATCATAATGCCTGTAAGGGAATAGAAGAACAGGTATTCCTCTTTTTTTGAAAAACGATAGTAAACTTTAGCTATTATAACATAAAGCACCAGTGTGTTGATAAGGAATCTTATCAGGAGGTTCCATAGTGTATGGTCGTGCAACAGATGGCTTATTGACATAGATTATCATTTAAAATTTTAAGCATTCACGTAACAGGGTTCTCGCGAGAGTTTCCGGTTTCTGAAGATCCTCGAAGAAACCATCGAGATAAAACGTCATATCTGCCTTTGATCTTTCGTCGAGCCAGGGAAATTCCCGAATCACCTTGTAAAAATCATCCTTATGTTCCGAAAATTCTGTCAGCGATTTCATGAAAGTCTCTTTATTCCTGCACATTCCAAGATAAAGACGCTCGCGTACTGAGCTTATGTTCAGAGTCTGAAATGGTGCCGCATAATGGGTGTTCACCAGGCCTGAAAAATCAAAATCAAAAGGAACTATTGCAGCAAGATCGGGACGTTCTGATTTGTACTGGGCGAAGAGTTGTATATTATGGGCAATAGGTACAGACCAGTCTGTGTTTCCGATCATGTAGTTGAAGATTGCGACCCTGTCCATATCTTCCGGTTTCACATTCTTCTGGGAAAGGTTTGTTGTTTTTATTTCCACAGACTCGATCCTCCTGGCAAGAAATTCCATCGGTTCGATGACAAAAGCAAAATCGGTTATTTCTTTATCCTGCTTGCCCGAATTCACATAATTCACCCTCAGCAGCCTTACCCGGAAGCTTTCAGGAGTGAGGACACTATAAAGCTTATAGGTGAGATATTCCTTGAGAAGATACTCCTTGTCTCCGTCAGGGCACACCGTGACCATCTTCAACTTGTTGATACTGTT
>JBLNAO010000168.1:0-19199 GCA_050259395.1 Chloroflexota bacterium | reverse complement strand
GGCCAGCCCGGCAAAGAATCCCGGGAACATGCCAATTGCAATCATGGCAATTACAATGAAATACTGTGGGATGAGCATTGAACCGGAAACCTCTGTTGAGTCTTTCCCTGTATCATTACGTGGATTGCCAAGGAATATGATCCCAAATGTTTTTGAGAAGGCAAGTATGGATATCCCTCCAATAAGGCTCATCCCGGCGAATGCTACTATCATTAAAATTACCCTGGCTACTTCCGGTGCGTTTATTCCATTTAATAAACCGCAATAGATCAGAAATTCTGAAACGAACCCGTTAAGCGGAGGAATGCCGCCGATGGCAATTGAACCGATAAGAAACAACGCTCCTGTTTTTGGCATTGTTTTTAGCAAACCTCCAAGCCTGTCCATGTCGCGGGTGTGGGTTTGCCTGTAGACCGATCCGGCGGAGAAAAAAAGAAGTGATTTAAATAAAGAATGATTCAGAACATGTAAAAGCGCCCCTCCAAAACCCAGGAAAACCATCAGATTATGACCGCTTCCCCACCCTATCAAACCAACACCCAACCCAATTCCGATAATTCCTATGTTTTCGATTGTGCAATAGGCAAGCATTTTTTTAAAGTCCCTGTGGACAGCGGCATTCATTATGCCGAATAATCCTGTAAGAACCGATACTATAAGTACTATTTCGCCAAGCAGAACGAAATCAGATTTCAGAAAGAAAAGAACGCGTAATATCCCGTAAATTCCCATTTTTACAATAACCCCGGACATTACACCTGATATATGGGAAGGGGCAGCCGGATGAGCCATAGGCAACCAGGTATGAAAACCTATAAAACCGGACTTTATTCCAAATCCTGCAAAAAACAACAGGAACAACCACATATTCACATTTGAACCAAAGAACGTGCTTATGCCTTGAAAATCGAAAGTCCCTGTCTTAAAATAGACCCATATGAAAGCCACAGTCAGTAAAACGACGCTTATATGCATTTGCACCAGGTAATTGACACCAGCTTTAATGACCTTTGGATTGGTATAATCGAAGAGAACGAGCAGAAATGAAGATAAAGACATAATTTCCCATGCTACTATGAAAGCTATTCCGTTTTGAATCATGCATACCATCAGCATTGATGCGTGAAAGAGGCTATATAAAATCCAGTGTGAAGTGATTACCCTGGATTGAATTTCTTTCTTCAAATAACCTGTGCCATAAATTGCTCCTGTTACCACAGTGAAATTTATGATAAGAATGAACCAGGCTGACAGCGCATCAATCCTCACAGGAATGTCTCCTAACATGGATGGTCCTTTAAGTACGATGGAATAAGCTGGGCCAATGAGGGATTGAATAGCCCTTATGCCTGTGATAACTGCAATGGCAACCAGGCCGGTTACCGCTGCAATCCCTTTGACTTTAGTGCTAAAAAGAAAAATGGCTGTTATAGAGAGAGCCAATACGATAAATAAAATATTGACCATCGAAAGTCCTGAAATTTAGGGGGCAAAGAAAACAAAAAATAATAAAACGGAGACCTATTATGATCTTTTTAAGGAGTTATTTAATCCTTCTGACAGAATTGATAAATGTATATGAAATAGATACTCCCATTTCGAATTTATTGAGTTTCAAAGGACTATCGACATAATAATACTCGTTTTGCAGCATCTCGTTGTCAAATCTATGATCAGGATCGCTAAGGCTGGTTATTCCTCTGTAATACCTCATGTCGAAGAACAATCTTACATTTTTAAGCTTATATCCCAATCCCGCGCCTGCAATCCATTCGTAATTATGCCTGTTGCGCATCCCGATAACATCGATGTTGTCGTTCCAGTAATTCATCTTTTCAGTCCTGTCGTACCTGCTTGCATATCCTGTCGATTTCGTCATGTAGAGCCATCCAAGGCCACCTGCAACATAGGGCTTGAGATTTGATTTCACAGGAAAATATTTCTTAAGATAGACAGGGATTTCAATGAACACCGGGTTTTCAGAATAAAAAAGGTCAAAGTTTGGTTCAACAGTGTACGATTTACTGAAATAAGAGGTCCACCACATAAGGTCGCCATTAATGGATATATCATTATTAAATTCATATTCAGCCCATCCATAATAGCTGAAGAAATAGTTTCCCCCGTCATAAGGAGCACCACCTATAACACCATCGGGCAGCCTGAACACTTTAGAAGTATTATAACCAACCCAGATAACTACATTTCTTGCTCCCACCGAGAGAAGTGGATGAACCCTGTACTTTTTTACAAGCCTGTTATAAGATTCAAAATTTTCGCTCTCATTGAGCTCATAGTGAGGAAATTCCTTTAGCAAACCTTCCACGGCCTGCCTGGCTTTTTCCTGGTCTTTTATTTCCACGTACGATTTGGCTAGAAGTTCTATTGCTTTTTCTTTTGAACTACGTGAAAGTTTACACCCTGAAAGAACATTTTCAAGCTTTTGAATGCACTGCTCGTAATGACCCTCATCGTAAAACGCAGATGCCTGTTCAAGCATAAGGGAACACGATGCGGAATTAAGCATTGTTCCGTTTTGTGCAAACAACACCCGACACCCAATAAGCATGAATGCGATAAGCAGCGGTTTGATCAGGATTGATTTCATCGGGGTAGATTTGGGGCGCGTTGTGATGTTTCTGAGATTTTGAGTCCGAGTAAATTGCTGATTCCTGAAGCCAGCTTTTCAGATGAGGTTTCCCATACTCTAATCACCTTGTCTGACAATCCTGCCTGAAGCTGGTTATCAGGAGAAAATGCCATCGATCTTACCCTGCTGCGCAGGTCTTTTATCAGCACTGTTCCCGATGTGGTACCATTTTTGAAGAATTCATCACAGAAATAGAGTCGTATATTTTTATCGCGGCTTGCTGTTGCGAAAAGCGAGTAATCTGAGTTGAAATCCATCAGATCAATTCCTGAAGAATGTACCATATATTTTGAAGGAGGCTTCAAAATCCCACCTGACGGTTTGAATATCAGAAGGCTCCCGTCAGAGCATCCGGTGAACAATGTCCTGTTAACCGGGTTCCATGCCAGTGATAAAATTTTTGCTGTTCCCGAGAAGACCTTCGTAATTGTCTTCTGGCTCAAAAGATTTAATGATCCGTCACTGCAGGCAAAAAAGATACTGTCGGTATTGCAGAAGGCAATACTTTCCACCGCAGAATTTGTAACAAATGTTACAATCTTATCCATCCGGCCATCACGCAGGTCAGTTAAAGTGATGGTGCTGTCTGAACCTGCAGCAAGTATGGTTTCATCGTTGTTATATGAAACGGCCCGTATGAAGCCGGTTACACCGGTTAAATTTTCCCCTTCCCCCATTTCGCCATGAGGATCAGAGATCCATATACGGACATCAAGATTGTCATGCTGAGTTACTGCATACTTACCTGATTTGCTCAATCTTAAAAAGATCACGGGTGAAGGGTAGGTGATCACTGATTGTGACATTTTCACTCCCGTCTCATTCCATTTGCATATGTTGCCGTCAAGATCGGCAGTAACTAATCCTGGTTGATTGGCTATGCTCCAAATTTCATTTGCAGAACCTCTCAGGAACGTATGACGTGAGCTGTCGAGACGGATATAGCAATTAGTGAGTGCTTCAAAGATAACAGGATCGTCTTTGTTTCCACCGTTTTGGCGATTGTATTCAAATGATCTTAAAGCAAGTAACCCGACCTCACTGTAATTCAGAGAGGTGAGCGCGAGATTCTGCGCTGTGGCGAGCATTCCCAGCCTCTTTGCAGTAGCTTCTGCATCCACGGCTTTTTTTCTTTCCTGTTCCGCCCTCAGTTTTTCGTCTGTTGCAATCCGGGCCTGCTCCTCTGCCTGTATTGAAAGCCTTTCAGCAAGGCTCTTCTGACTTATGGCGATTTCTTTTTGATTAAGCGCCTCTTTTTTTGCAAGTTCGGACTGTTCCTGAGCCGACAAAGCAATTTCCTCATTCCTGATTGCCATATCTTTCGATGCAATTGCTTCTTTTCGTGCGGAATCAGCGACAGTCATTGCCCTGACAGCGGCGTTTTTCTGCTGTTCGGCAATCACCTGCTGACTGATTGCATTCTGTCGTTCCTTCATTGCCCACATGGTAAAAAACGACAGGACGAAAATGATAATTCCTGCAGCAATGATGGCTACATTCTGCCTTCTTCTTTTTGCTTTGTGAATTATGCGCTTGCTTTGTGAAATGAACCTGGAAAGCCTTTCGTTAAGAAACAGCTTATCCTCATATGGAGCAATATATTCCAGATCTGCCTTTGTCAGGAACAGATTTCTGCGTTCATAGTTGTTCCAGCTGTTTTCAATGAACAGGCGAACCTCAAGCAGCTCTTTTTCGACCAGGGTTATCTTCTCATAAATTGCAGATGCGAGGCTGTCGTGTCTCAGTTCATACCTTCCATGCTCATCCTTGTCGCGGAGAATTCTAAGGCCAATGAATTTCTGGATCATGTCCTTCACTTTGCCTGAATCAATATCTTTCCCAAGTGTCCTGGAATAGTCAATTATCTCATTTTCAGTTATTTGATGTTTTGTACCTTTTACTGATACAAACGATTTCAGGATTATAAGGCCGGAACCAGGATCATCAAGCTGGGATATCTGCTCCTCCAGGAATGTGCCGAGGAGATCTTTTACATCGCCTACTTTTTCGGAATGCAGCATTGTGATCCTGTGCACTTCTTCGTTTTCTCCTGAGGCAAACCTGAATATCTTGTCGAGATATACCTGCAGATAGGTCAGTTCGATATCGGGGCTCTCAGGATTAAGCTTTTCGAGGATTATGTCTGGAAGGCCGGCTTCAACCTCGATCTCATAAACACGACACGGACCTTCTATCGCCTTAACTGCATTCTGCCGTGTCATCTTCTCGATCCTGATCCTGTTATCGAGGAATGAAGGAATTATTTTTTCAAATTCGGTGAATCCTGCAAGATACTCCTCACGAACACAGAAGATTAGCCTGCATTGAAGATCTGAATCGACAATCCTTTTTAACGTTGCGATGAATTCCTGGCGTTCGGTTTTACTACCGAAAATGAACACTTCCTCGAACTGGTCAAAGATGAGAAAAACCGGCTTGAAATGATCGAGATAAACTGATCTTATGAGTTTCAGAATATCATTTTTGCTTTTAGGAGGATTCTCATCGATAGAGCATTTGACGAGGCTGTCGGTCAGGCTCTGGTTGATATTAGTGCCCCGCCTGATGTTTACCGGCAACCAATCAGAATCAACGAATTTATTTGCAAGACCGCAATGGATGAGAGACGATTTGCCCGTTCCTGAAATGCCGTATACCACAAGAATATTGCTCTGGAACACCCTCGAATGAAGTTCCTCGATCTCCTTATCTCTACCGAAGAAGATATTGCGATCTTCCTTTGAATAACTGTCGAGAAACTTGAATGGGCTCGTTTTCATATATTAATCCTGGTAAGGAATGATATCTACGATTAAACTGCTCCCGGTGAAATCAGCGACATAAGCTGCCTGAATTCCATCAGAAGATTATCGTAATTCTTCAGTGAACGGAGGTCAACCTTCTCGGTTACCTCCGTACCGAGGTACATCAGCTGATCGTTCCGGAACTTTGAATACATGAAAATATCCTTCTTAATGTCGAACTTCTCTTTAGAATCCAGGATTTCAGTGCTGGTATCGATAACAAGCGGTGAAAGATTGAGATAGCTGTCGATAGATTTAATGTTCTTCAGCAACAGCACGGAATTGCTGTCGGTGAATGTTGTTTCATTGAACTCGTTCGCCTTGAAATCCGAATCGGAGCTGTTAAGAAGATTAAAGACATGATGAAAGGTGGCATTTGATATTTTCGGCTTTTGAACCTTGATTTCCTTAACTGAAACGAGCCTGTATTTTGCAAGGAAGGAGATTCTTCCGAGTATGAAAGTCAGTTTCTCCTCGTATTCAACACACCGCTTTTCAATCTCTTCCTGTGTCAGATTGATCTGGTAATGTCCGATTTCATTTCTTTCAGGCACCCAAAAATCAAGAGCATTGTAGAATTTGTCATCGCAGCATTCTGCTAGTTCCGGCATGAACCATTCAAGTTCCTGTGATTTGAACATCTTTCCAACAGCCCTGATAAGCCAGGAATAATTCCCCAGGCTGAGCACAAAAAACCTGCCTGCAAATTCCCTGGAAAAGGCTTCGGGAATGTCAATCTTCTTTTCTTCGCACATTTTGGAGACCTGCGAAAGCATGACAAAAGATAAAAACTGCATCGAACGCTCGATGGTTTTAAAGATCTGATCAAGTCGCATGCGATCGAGCTGCCGCATCGATCCTGAGAAAAGTCTTCGTAGCTCGATGCCAACAGGCCAGGGGAAATTCTTAATGATAATATCTGCAAGTACTCTGTAATCGGGCTGATCAGCATCATCTTCCTCAGAAAGGACCATTTTCGACAAGGAAGCTTTATGCTTCAGCATTTCATCGAAAACCTTTCTAATAAGATCTTCATTGATTCGGGCCATGCTGAAATATGTTGAGACATAAATGTAAAAAAATTTTCAACTAACCAAAATTAAAAGCAATCAAAATCATTTTCTTAACTTTCAACCTGTATAATAAGGATATGGATGATTCAAAAAGACTTCGGAGAGCAATCGATTCTGCTAATGAGAAGCTCTGGCGTAAAAGATTCGACAGTCTTTCTTCCATTGAGGATGCCTGTATCGACTCGCTTTTAAAAGCTAAAAATGCCGGGTATCCCGAAGGAACAGCGTATGCATCATTGAATCTCGCAGCTGTTTATTTCCTAAACTCAAGAACAGAAGAAGCTCTTGAAAAACTGACAATCGCCATCAACTGGTTCAGCGAACGCAAAAAAGACAAAGGATATGTCAGGGCCATCCTTCTGCGGGGGAATATCTATGAAAGCTATGGTGATTATGAAAAAACACTTTCATTATGGCTTGAATCGTTAAATATTTCACGTGAGACAGGGGATGCGGAGTCTGAAGCAGAGGCATGCAATCAACTTGGGCTTGTATATTTCAGGTTGTCGGACTACAGCAAATCCGTGGGATATCTTGAAAAATCCCTTAAGCTAAGGGAGGAACTTAATGACATAAACGGACTCGCTTCCACCCTTAACAGGACAGGTATGGTCCTGCGCCAGGTAAAAAAATACGCTGAATCGCTTGATTATTATTTTCGAAGTCTTGAGATACGTCGCAGGAACAAGCAATATTCAGCAATCCCCTGGACTCTCCTGGGAATTGCCAACACATATGAAGACAGCGGTGAGTTCGACAAGGCCCTCGAGTATTACAAAGAAGGCATGAACAGGAGCGATGACCGCTGTTTGCTTCAATGCATGATGGGTGCAGGAAGAATATACAGCCGGAACAATGAATTTGAACTTGCAGAAAAGTTGCTTTCAGAAGCCCTGAAGATGGCTAAGAATCTCAGGACCCTTTATCTTATTGCTGATGCATACGCCTCCCTGGCTTCACATTTTGAACTGAAAGGTGAAGCATTCCACGCCCTTGAAAATTACAAGCTATTCCGGGAAACACGCGAATCGCTCTTGAGCGAAGAGTCACAAAGCCGGCTCAGGACTATCGAAATCTCCCATGCGGTTGAAAAATCCGAGCAGGAAAGAGAGATTTTCAGGCTTAGAAATGTCGAACTCAGGAAAGCCTATGACATTATTGAGGAAAAAAACAGGGATATAACTTCGAGCATAAGCTATGCCGGGCGTATTCAGACTGCAATGCTTCCACGCATCTCAGAAATCAAGGGTCTGTCATCGCATATTTTCATCCTTTATCTTCCGAAAGACATAATCAGCGGAGATTTCTACTGGTTCGCTGAACGAGAAGGAAATCTCATCCTTGCTGCAGGCGATTGCACAGGACACGGCGTGCCGGGAGCATTGATGAGCATGCTGGGAATTTCATTCCTTGAAGAAATAGTCAGTAAACAGGGGATTACCTCACCAGGAAAGATACTCGATCAATTGAGCATGGAGATCAGGAAAGCGCTCCGGCAGAAGGGGGAATTCACTGATTCCAAGGATGGTATGGATATATCACTGTGCCTGATAGACAAAAGGTCGGGGGTCGTCACATATTCAGGCGCAAATAATAATTTATACCTGATCAGCGAAGGGCAGCTTAAAGAGTACAGAGCCGACCGGATGCCGGCAGGTTACAGCGAAACTCCTGAGAAAAAATTTTCAGAATTTGAAATCAAGATTGCCAGGGGAGATATAATTTACATGTTCTCAGATGGATATGCTGACCAGTTTGGCGGACCCAACAACAAGAAATACAAATATTCTGTATTGAAGGAGACCCTGCTCGGGATTTACCTTCAATCCCTCATTGCCCAGAAGAAGCATTTGGAGAAAGAATTCATTTCCTGGAAGGGTGATAATGACCAGGTTGATGATGTGCTTCTGATTGGTTACAGGATATAAAAAAAGCCCCCCGGCAGGGAGGCTTTACTATCTAGACATTAAGCTGAATATCTTTTGCTTTTACCACCTCAAGCACCTTTGTTGTACCTCCTGTTTCCAGGTTGATTCCATGAGGTTTGTTTGATTGCCATGAACCGCCTGTGAAATCAGGGACATCGATCGACTGCGACCTGTTTGCAACAGACCATTCACTCAGCGGAGCAACAGAGCTCCATACGGCTCCGTCATAAACATCCTGATCGAGAGGGAGGCCGTTCCTGAGGCAATCGATGAGCCTCCAGTCCATAATAAAGTCCATACCTCCGTGACCACCGACTTTTTTAGCCATCTCACCTACCCTTTTAACAATCTCAGGTGTATATTTTTCCTGTATGGCTCTCATTTCCTCTTCATTTGCCCATGCTTCACCAAGCGCAATGCGTTCTTCAGGATATTTGCGAACCATGCCCTGCGTTCCTTTCACCAGGTGAATTCTTGAATAAGGCTGTGTTGATGACACATCATGCTGGATCATTATTGTTTTTCCAAGGGCAGTTTTCACTATTGTCGTATTCAGGTTACCCCTGAATTTTGAATTCTTCCATTCATTATAATAAGGGTCGTTTGCTGACAGCTCTTTCTCTGCAGGCGCCATGCTGAAGTCGCCGGTTGAAACGGATGAAAGGTATTCCATCTTATCGCCGCGGTTTATGTTCAGGGCCTGGCAGACCGGGCCAAGACCATGGGTCGGATAGAGATTCCCATCGCGTGTGGCGTTTTCCCTCAGCCGCCACATGTTCGTGTAGGCGCCGTCAGCCTGCTTGCTGTCATCAGGCTTTTTGAAGTTCATACCAAGCAGATTGTGGATATATGCACCTTCACCATGTATGATGTCGCCAAACAGTCCGTTGCGGGCCATATTAAGGGTAAGAAGCTCAAAGAAGTCATAGCAGCAGTTTTCCAGCATCATGCAATGCTTTTTTGTCCTTTCAGATGTCTCAACAAGCTGCCAGGCTTCATCTATTGTCCGTGCTATTGGCACCTCGCTGGCGGCATGCTTCCCATTTTCCATCGCATATACGCATATTGGTGTATGCATGTCCCAGGGAGTGCAGGTGTAGATCAGATCAAGATCAGGCAGCTCAACCAGTTTTTTCCAAACCTCCGGAGTGCCGGCAAATTCCTGTGCGGCCGGTCTGCCAACACTTTTCAGGTATTTCTGCGACCCATCAACGGCAGCCTGCCTCATGTCGCAGAGTGCTTTTATCTCTACTCCCTCTATATAAGATAATCTCTGAACCGCACCGCTTCCCCGGTCACCAAGACCGATGATCCCGATTCTTACGACGGGCAATGCAGGTGCTGCGTATCCCGACATGTTGAATTTCTGTGAATGCGATTTTTTCACAGATTCGATTATGCCTGCAAGGTTGGATTCGGGTGTCACAGGTTGTTTGTTTGTCGAACAGCCTGACAGAAATCCGCCTGTTACAGCGCCCGCCCCGGCGAAAGTCGCGGCTTTTAGGAAATTTCTTCTGTTTGTAGTCATCTCAAATAAGATTATGTTGATTTATTGGGGAAAATTCAAAAGTATTCAATTTTCCATCACATCATACCCGGTTTTTTGTTCTTTTCGGAGAATTCGCCTGTTTTCATTATCCTCGCCAGCATTGTGTCCGGCATTTTTGGTCATTAAGCCAGATACATCCTCCAGGTGGAAGCGTGCCAGTGATTTTGCTAAGTCCCATTCTGCTTCCGGCATTTTTGGAAATTAATTAGCCTATCTTTACCGGAAAACCGTATGCTTGTCGAAGAAAACATCTCGATTCGAAAATATAACACCTTCGGCCTTGATTACAGGGCTTCAAAAATCGTTCATCCTGAAAGCATCCCTGAAATTAAATCAATTTCAAAAAGACTGAATGAATACCAGCCTTATCTCATAATTGGAGGAGGCAGCAACCTGCTGTTCACAGGTGACTTTGATGGCACACTTATTCATCCACTTATCGGAGACATATCCATTGAATCTTCTGGCCCGGAATCGGTTACTGTTTCGGCCGGTTCCGGAATAAACTGGGACATGCTGGTGGGATGGACAGTGGACCATGGTTTTTACGGCCTTGAAAACCTTTCACTTATCCCCGGAAATGTTGGTGCAAGCCCGGTACAGAACATCGGAGCGTACGGAACGGAAGTGAAGGATACCATAGAAAAGGTTGAGACAATCCGTTTGTCTGATGGTGCAGAAGTTTCCTTTAATAATGCCGATTGTGGTTTTGCGTACCGGTACAGCATATTCAAGGGTGCAGAAAAAGGCAGGTACGTTGTAACCCGTGTTCATTTCAGATTAAGCACTCAGACCAGGCTTAATCTTGACTATGGCTCTGTGCACGATGAAGTGAAGAGACTTGGGGAAGCGACCCTGCCTAATGTCAGGCAGGCTGTGATTAATATCAGGAGAAACAAACTTCCTGACCCGGAAATTACAGGAAATGCAGGAAGCTTTTTTAAAAACCCCGTTGTACCTACATCTTTTGCAGAATCCCTAAGGAATGAATTCCCGCACATTCCCCTTTATCCTGACAAACCGGGTTTCACAAAGATTGCAGCAGGGTGGCTTATCGAGCAATGCGGCTGGAAAGGAAAAAGAGACGGAGATGCAGGAGTACATGAAAAACAATCTCTCGTGCTTGTGAATTATGGCAATGCTTCAGGAAAAGAGATCTTCAACCTCTCAGAGATGATAAGAGCATCTGTAAAGGAAAAATTTAATATTCTTCTCGACCGTGAAGTTGAAATAGCAGGCTCTATTTGAATATCCTGCGCCTGTTAAGTTCCTGCTGGTACTGGGCAGCATACCTGTTATGCTCTGAAAGATTCCTGGAAAAGTTATGGGAACCTGAAAAATCGGCTTTAGCGGCAAAATACAGGTAATCGTGATGTTCAGCATTCAATACCGCTTCAATCCCTTCTATGGATGGACAACCCACCGGTCCGGGGGGTAACCCCCTGTACTTATATGTATTGTATGGTGATTCCACCAGAAGGTGTTTTTTCAGGACCCTTGTTATCGTATAATCATTCAGGGCAAACCTTATTGTTGGACATGATTGCAGAGGCATTCCGATCCTCAGCCTGTTGAGGTAGACACCCGCAATCCTTGGTTTTTCAGTTGCTTTTGCAACCTCATCATCCACTATCGAGGCCAGTGTGGCCACCTGCACAGGATCGAGATTCTTCTCTTTTGCCTTTGCGATCTTTTCTGGAGTCCAGAATGACCGGTACTCCTTAAGCATCCTCTGATAAAAGTCTTCTGGAGAAGTGTTCCAGAAGAACTGGTACGTGTTGGGGATGAACACAGCGATAACAGTCTCGCGTGAAAAGCCGTCAGCCGAATAATTCGATTCGTCATTCAGGAAGTTGATGATACCGGTAGAATCAGCTTCAATTTTCTGACTTACTTTACCGGCAAGCTGATTCAGGTTCCTGATATTATTGAATGTGACATTTACCGGCTTCTGCCGACCTGTCCGCAGCATATCAATTATTTGAGTGTAGGTCATCCCGTCTTCAATGATGTACCTTCCGGCCCTGACATGTTCGGTATATTTCTTTTTCTTTGCCAGCCATTGGAAAATTTCCGGCTTTTTGATGCCTGCTGCCGAATCAATCAGGATGAAAGCATTTTCATATGAAGAACCGGTTGGAATGAAAAGTTCCCTGTCGCGGCCATTAGTTTCTGCTTTAATTCCTGCAACATCCCTGAATATCAGAAACAAAACAAGAAAAATTATGACCAGACCTGAAAATAATAATAACAGCTTTCGATTCTTCATATAGATTGTACTGCTGCAAATTTAGCCAAAATCCCTTTATCTTTGTGAAGCATCATAAAATCAGAGAAATGGCAACATCTACTTTACTCGTTCTCATTGTCATAGGCATCATAACAGGCATTGTGGCAGGTATGCTTGGGATCGGGGGAGCCGTGATCATGGTTCCAGCGCTGGTATATATCCTCGGTTTAAGCCAGCAGGCTGCCCAGGGAACAAGCCTTGCCGTAATGCTGCCACCGATCGGGATTATTGCCGCTTATAATTATTACAAAGCGGGACAGGTAAATATGAAATTTGCCCTGATTCTCGCCGTGTGTTTTATTGCAGGATCGTATTTTGGTTCAAAGTTCTCCCTCAGCCTTCCCGAATCAACATTGAAGAAAATATTTGCAATCCTTCTTCTAGCCGTAGCTACAAAGATGTTGTTGACAAAATAAAAATTCAGCGTTCAGAGACCGTATTAGCCCCAAACGCTGAATGATGGGAATTCAGACCAATATCAGAACATTATTCCGAGACTCAGAATAATTGATGGCTGACGATCGTCAAGTCTGAAATTCGCTCCACCAATCTGAACATCGTCACCAAATCTTTTTGCAAGGCTTCCTCCATATCTTGCATCGAGGGTTAGGGTATTGAGAATATCAACACCGATCCCTGCCTGGTAACCGAAAGTTGTTCCTCTGTAAAGCTTATTGAAATTCGGATCATCCACAAGTGCCCGCGGAGTTCCGATAGGCACAGTTGCCGATGGTCCTGCATTGATTCTTAGCGGACCAAGCTTTACACCTACCAGTACCGGAATTTCGAGCCGGTTGAATTTCTGATCGAGAACAACAGCCGGAGATCCTGCGACCCGGACAACATTGTACTCATAAGTATTTGAAGCAAAGACCGCCTCCGGTTGCAAAAAGACCGGCCCCAACCCTGCTCTCAGGAAAATCCCTGCATGAAAACCCCATGCAGCATCTTTGAGTGACTGAATTGTAGTAGCCCCCGTTGTGGAATTATATTCGGGAACAGTGGTGGTGCTTGCACCGGCTTTAATCCCGAATTTCAACTGGGAAAAAGCCGGAATCGCCATCAGAGCTAACAGTAGAATTGCAAATAACTTTCTCATGACTTTCTTTATTTAAATTTCTGTATTAAAAAATTAATCAAATAATTGATTGTGGGTTTCAGTACCCGCATATTTATAACATCGATTAATGTCAAAAAGTTGCAGTCAATAAAGCTATTTTGCAAATATATTACTGATAATCTGACAACTGCATGTTTTATTTTTTGTCTAATTCAGCAAACATAACCATTTTCATGTTATCGAATTCAGGCCTGTCAAACAATCTTGTCAGAAAAATTATTTTACCGTCTCTGTCTATAATTACATTCCTTGTAACACCGGCTTCCTTTTGTGCGAAAAGGCCAAATATGTCTGCGCCGGGGTCAAGGGCGAGAGGATACGATATCTTCATATCTTTTTGAAATTTCAGGACCTTCTCCTGGGGCTCATCCCTGTCAATACCCACCACAGACAGTCCTTTATCTTTCTTTTCATTCCATATTTCACTTTCAATAAATGGCATTTCGGTGCGGCAGACACTGCACCAGCTTGCTGTAAATTGAAGCATAATAACTTTTCCCCTGAGATCCGAAAGCTTATAGGTCCTGCCTCCGGCTTCATTTATGGTAAAATCAGGAGCCATATCCCCCACCTTCACCAGGTAGCCATTCTCGTAAACAAGCTTGCTTGTGTCGGGCATCGCTGATTCTGTTGTATTTACGGTTTCGGATGAAGGTTTATTCCTGTTGCATGACATCACAAAACATGCAAGCAGAATAAGTATTGAATAAGATAAATTCTTCATAAGCATCAGTAAAAAGAATTTCAAAGATAGAATTGTAAAAGAAATTTCAATTAATATTACCTTAGTAATATCAACCCGAAGTACTCAGCTTCGAAGAAACTGCAATAAATGAAAAAGGGTTATCTGCTTTTGCTTTTTTTGTTTTCATGCTCATATACAATAATTTACGGGCAGGAATCACCCGACAGAAAGGGTATGGTTGCCATTAACAGGAATGTCATTCAGTCTCAGCTTGAATTTCTTTCATCAGACTGGATGGAAGGACGAAGGTCAGGTGAAAAAGGTGAATTGATGTCGTCCGACTATATTGCGAGCATGCTCATGCTATATGGAGTGAAGCCATGGGGCGATTTGAACAGGGCGACCCTGTCGGATAATTCACCCGGAAGCAGATCATATTTTCAGAACTTCAGCCTTGTTAAATCAACTGCAGGCACGGAACAATCGTTTGAACTGAAGCTCATGTCAGACGGATTTTCAAAATCAAATGCCTATGCCTACAATGCTGATTTCTTCCTCAGGCCGTCTGTATCAGGTGAAATTGAAGCTCCTGTGGTTTTTGCCGGTTATGGATTCATAAACATGAAGACCGGTTTCAACAACCTTGATGGTATTGATATTAAAAACAAGTTTGTACTCAGTATATCCGGCATACCTGCATTTGCGGAAAGTAAACTCTCACTGTCGGAGATAAATTCCTCTGTGAGGGAGTTCGAAAATATGGTCAGGAGCAAAGGAGCTGCGGGGCTGATATATATCAATCCGAATCTGGTCGCAACCGGCGGTCGCATGCCTGATATGTCACCTGCAGAAAGGACTCCTCGCCCGTACCAGGTTTATTCAGGCTACACTCTCCGGGGAGATGAATCAGCCGGCAACACACCTGTAATAACGATAACGATGAAGGTTGCGAACGATATACTTGACGGTACAGGCAACAGCATTGAAGAATACCGTAAGAACGCTGATTCAAACAAGCCATACACATTTAAGCCTGTTGACGGGAAGACTCTGATTGTCAAAACATCAGTGTTAAAAGAAATTGTTCCGGTCAGGAATATCCTTGGGATTATTGAAGGCAATAACAAGGATGAATACATCGTTCTTGGCGCACACTACGATCACATGGGCATGAACAATGGATATCTATGGAATGGCGCCGACGACAACGGGTCGGGAACTGTGGGAGTCATGACACTGGCAAAAGCTATTATTGAGACAGGCAAAAAACCTGAAAAGAATATAATAATTGCTTTATGGACAGCAGAAGAGCAGGGGCTTCTCGGCTCGGAATATTTTGTCAAAAATCTCAATGTACCCACTAAACAGATCAGGCTCAATGTAAATTTCGACATGATCTCGAGATATATTGCCGAGGATCAAAAAAGCAAAGTTGTGATGACTTACACATCCTCTGAAAAAAGCTTCAGGGAAATGACTGCTTCAAACCTCAAAAAATACGGAATTGATCTAAATGTCGAGTATGTTCCATCTGATGATCCTCCGGGTGGCTCAGATCACAGGTCATTTGTCGCGGCAGGAATTCCGGTTATGAGATTCAAACCCGGTCACAGGGAGGAGTATCACACTCCAAAAGATGAAATATCGACAATCGACTGGGACATTATGGAGAAAATAATAAAAATAAGCTTTGCCAATATCTGGCAGCTTGCCGATTCAAACTGGTGAACCAATTAATCAATCCAAAACCATATGAAATCATTAGTCACATTGTTTAACATCGTCCTCCTGCTGGCAGTGATGCCTTTTTTACAGGCACAAAAGCAGGAGAATAAAAAACTGAATGTAATCATTATCGGAGCCCACCCGGACGATCCCGATAAAGCAGCAGGAACAGCCTACAAATGGGCGCAGCTTGGCTACAATGTTGAGATGGTCTCTCTTACAAACGGGGATGCAGGTCATCAGACCATGCCTTCAGATCAGCTTGCAAAAGTCCGCAGGGAAGAGGCAAGAAGGGCCGGCGAGGTAATAGGTGTTAAATATATAACACTCGACAACCACGACGGCCAACTTATGCCGACCTATGAGAACAGGTTGCAGGTTATCCGTCTTATCAGGGAACAGAAAGCAGACATCGTTATCTTCCCGCGTCCTTATGACTATCATCCTGATCACAGGTACACCGGCACTCTCGTTCTCGATGCAGCTTATATGGTAACCGTGCCGAGGATCCTGCCTGAAGTTCCTTTTCTTGAAAAGAACCCGATGTTCCTCTTCATGAGCGACGGTTTCATTCATCCGGAACCTTTCAAAGCCGATGTTGTTGTGCCCATCGATGATGTAATTGAAAAGAAAATCGACATGTATCATCAACATACCTCGCAGATGTATGAATGGCTTCCATTCAACAGGGGTGAACTCGACCAGGTGCCGAAAACAGAAAAGGAAAGAAGGGCATGGCTTGGCAAGACCAGGATTGTAGGCTCTAATGCAGAACCTTACAGGGCAAAGCTTATTGAAATGTTCGGCCAGGAAAAAGGATCGAAGATCAAATTCGCAGAAGCTTACCAGGATTCCGGATATGGTACAAAGCTGACTAAGGAAAACATGAAATACTATTTTCCGTTCCTCGACATTAAATAATAAAATTTTCTGCCTGCTGGCATGAATTTTGAACTGCAGTCATCAAATCATGGCTGCAATGAAAAAATTATCACTCATACTTGCTGTGTTGACCTCGATGGTTCTTATCACATCATGCGCTTCCTCAAAGGAAACAGTGTCTGATAGTGAAGAATACAGGAAGATCGACAATGAGACTCTCAGGAGAGCTATTGAATCGAGACGATTCATTATCAAGCTTGAGAGAATGTACACCTATGGTGGGATGCTCGATCTCAGGCCACGGTCGAACTATATCATCGTTGACGGGGCACGGGCTGTAATAAATGCAGCATACGTGGGCAGGCAGGATGATATCAGGCCTATTGCAGGGATTAATATGCGCGGCAATGCAACAGGCTATGAGATAACCAGGAGGATCTCAAGGGAAATGTATGACATTAAGTTAAGGGTTGAAAACGGCGGTGCAGCTTTTGATGTTTATCTCACAATAAGCGGCGATGGAACAGCAAATGCGTCGGTAAACAGCATGAGGATCAGCAATGCCAGGTACAGGGGATATGTTGTTCCGCTCAGCGAAGTGCACGTTCCTTTGCAGGAGGAGAACGGGGTCATTTAAAAAATTTATTTAAAAAAGTAGAGACGTTGCATTCAACGTCTCTACTTTTTTAAATGTCTCTACTTCTTTTATTGATATTCAATATATTGGCTATTCTCACTAAGTTCAAGAAAATCATCACCGACCTCACGGTAGCCGAATTCAAAGCAGTAATGAAACCTGCTTCCCCTGGTTGTCTCGATCACATGCGTGAAGAAGCTGAAATTGTATCCAAGGGCAAAAAGCGCATCCCTGTGGACTTTTGTTTTTCCTTCGGCATACAGATCAGAAAGAATCCGCCTGTTCTTTCTTAACAGTCCGTGAACGTTCCTTACAAAATTGTTTGAATCGCGGTTGATCCTGTTATTGTAATTGTTCCGGCACTGATCAGAGCAGAATTTCTTGTCGGTTCTTCCATGAATTATATCGCCGCAATCGAGACATTTTCTTTCCACGGCTTCAAAATTTTAATTAAAGATATAAAAATACATTTTGAAAAGTAAAACTGTTTTGCACATATTTTACTGATAATGACCTCAAAAAGCGTTTACAAACGGGTACAACCGACTATAACCGACTTCTAAACGGGTATAAGCAATTAACAACCGAAACGGTTTTACGAACGGACGTAAGTTTGACTCATAAATAAATTACATGTCAAACCAAAAACTTAAAGTCATGAACTCAATGAAGAACAGAGTAACACTCATCGGAAATCTTGGAATGGATCCTGAGATCAAAACCACGGAAACAGGGAAGAAGGTAACACACTTTACTCTCGCCACAAACGACGGGTTTAAAAATGCTGATGGCCAGAAAATCACCGAGACAACATGGCATAATTGCGTTGCATGGAACGGACTTGCCGAAACAGTCACCAGATTCCTGAAGAAAGGAAAGGAAGTTGCAGTCGAAGGCAGGATCGTGTACCGCACGTATGAGGACAAAAAAGGCATCACCAAGAACACCACTGAGATTGTGCTGAACGATCTTGTGCTACTGCGTAATGGTAAAAAAGGCGACAAACCGGAACAGGAGTGAAAAATGCTGCATTTCCTGTGCTCAAAGAGGCTGTCCTTCGAGGATGGCCTCTTTTTTTATCTATATTTACCGCTCTATTACCCACCTATGATGAAAAAAGGCTTACTGTTAATAACAGCCATTTTTGCTTTTATCGCCCTCCATGCCCAGCCACAGGGGAAACCGACAACTGAAATATTTGCCGATTATCATTATTACAGTACCAAAGACACTTCACTTTCAACAAGATCAGGGTTCGGGCTTAACAGGGCTTTCCTCGGATACATTTATCAGCCTGATCGCAATATTACAGCCACCATAATTGTTAATGTCGGCACCCCTTCAGAACTTCCGGCGGGTTCAAAGGAAAGACGATATGCCTACTTCAGGGAGGCTTCAGTAGCCTGGTCGAACGAAAGACTTTCATTGTCTTTCGGCATGACAACGACCAGATCGCTCATTTTCCAGCAGAAATTCTACGGCAAAAGATATGTTGCCGACAACTTCGAAGCAATTAACGGTTTCAGCACCGTTGCAGACCTTGGCTTTTCTGCCGATTATATCATAAATGACGTTTTCAAGATAGATTTAACCCTTATGAACGGGGAAGGTTACAGCAACCTGCATATCGACAACAGCATAAAAACTTCCCTTGGTCTAAATATTACACCGGTTGAAAAAGGCGTCATTAGGTTATATGCTGATTTCGATCATCCTGCCGGCGTATGGCAGCAGTTGTACATTGGTTTTATCGGATACAAAACCGATAAAGTAATGATTGGAGGCGAAATGGCATACAAAACCAATCCTGACAAGATCGAGGGCAAGGATTCCTGGGGGATTTCTGCCACTGGATC
>JBLNAO010000167.1:0-18852 GCA_050259395.1 Chloroflexota bacterium | reverse complement strand
TGGAGCAGTCACATAATTCTTCAGGCTGGTGGGTCAGATAATTTGATAATTGAAAAAGTGTAAACCTCTGATTTATTTGCCGGGTTGGTTTTTTTTTTGTAATTTATAGCTTTTAAAAGGGAGGTGGTTATGGATAAATTCCTGAATTATTTCGATGACCGGCAGAGGGAGACAATAATGAAAAAGCCATCCTCGGAGGATGGTCCGGTAATTACGATTTCGAGGCTTACAGGGTGCGATGCCAGGCAGGTTGCAAGCCTGCTGGTAGAGGAGATGAACAGGAGATTTTCCACCGGGAGATGGAAATGGTTGGATAAGGACATCATTTATGCAATTGCAAAAGAGCTGAACACCGGTACCGAACGTGTGGAGAACTTTTATAAAGGCATAGAGCTTTCGAACCTGTCGGAAATGATCATGGCTTTCTCCGGAAATTTTATCAGCGATCTCAGGGTAAAAAAGGCAATCAGGGATGTCGTGCTGTCAATGTGCAAGGAGGGGCACCTCATTCTGGTGGGGAGGGGTGGAGTGTCCATTGCCCGCGACATTAAGAATTCTCTGCATATAAGGCTTATTGCCCCTTTCTACTGGCGTGTGGAAAACATCATGAAGAAGAAGCAGATCTCAATGGAAAAGGCTGAAGAATTCTGCATAGAGACAGATGAGAAAAGACATAATCTGATCCTCGACTTTCTCGATAAAAAGCCATTGAACATAGATTACCTTTTCGACGCAACGATAAACCGTGCCTCATACAGCATAAAAGAGCTCGCCGACATAATTGTTTCACTTTACGAAAAGAAAGTCTGCCGTCAGATTACCGAGCGGAAAAGTGAAAGTGTCTGCTGAATCAACTATTCCGTATATACACTGATCCCTATAGGTCAGCGCAGTGACTTATGTTGTTGATGTGTTCTGATAGCCTTCTTTCAAGTCCTTTTTTGTACTCATTCATATCGGGTATGGGTTGTTTTGCAACACCTGAATCCATTGCTGCCTGAGCTACTGCAGATGCGACATGCGATATAAGCCTGGGATCGAGTGGTTTAGGAATGATGTAGTTTTTACCGAATGCCAGCTTCTCGAGATTGTACGCCTTTAGCACCGATGAGGGCACCGGCTCCTTTGCGAGGCGGGCGAGAGCTTTTGCTGCCGCAAGCTTCATCTCCTCATTGATTGTCGACGCTCGTACATCAAGCGCACCCCGGAAAATATAAGGGAAGCCGAGAACATTATTTATCTGGTTCGGGTAGTCTGATCTCCCGGTTGCAAAGATCAGGTCCTGTCTTGTCGATATTGCATCATCGAATGAAATCTCGGGATTCGGGTTTGCCATCGCAAAGACAATAGGATCTTTTGCCATGGAAGCAAGCATGTCTTTCGAAAGAAGGTCGCATGAAGAAAGGCCCAGGAACATGTCTGCACCAGTCATGGCTTCTGCCAGGTGTTCAATATTTCTGCTTGTCATGAACTCCTGTTTGAATTTATTCAGGTCTTTGCGCCTGCTGTTTATCACGCCCCTGCTGTCGGCCATTACGATGTTCTCTTTCCTTACACCGAGTGCAACGTACAACCTTGTGCACGATATTGCCGCAGCTCCGGCACCGCATACCACAAGCTTTATATCTTCAATCTTCTTGCCTGTGATCTCGAGCGAATTGAGCAACCCCGCCGCAGATATTATCGCAGTTCCATGCTGGTCGTCGTGAAAGACCGGAATATCGAGCATCTCCTTGAGCCTGGTTTCAACCTCGAAACACTCCGGGGCCTTTATGTCTTCAAGATTTATTCCTCCGAAAGTAGGTGAGATGGCGGCGCATATATCGATTAACTTTTGCGGGTCTTTTTCATTTACCTCTATGTCGAAAACGTCAACATCGGCAAACACTTTGAAAAGCAGACCTTTTCCTTCCATCACAGGCTTGCCTGCCAAGGCCCCGATGTCACCCAGACCGAGAACCGCTGTTCCATTCGAAATAACTGCCACCAGGTTTCCCTTTGCCGTATAAGTATAAGCGTCGCCGGGGTTTTTTTCAATGTCGAGGCATGGATATGCCACACCCGGCGTATATGCGAGGCTAAGGTCAAATTGTGTACAGTAAGGTTTTGTAGGAATTACTTCAACCTTGCCACGTCTGTTTCTGCTGTGATATTCAAGCGCTGCTTCCTTTGTTATTTTTACCATTTCAATTGATATTGTCTACTCAAATTTAAACATAATAAAGATCAAATTCCATGAAATTGATCATATATTAAGACAGTGCGGGTTCATGCAGTAGCCTTAATTTTGCTTTCCCGACAAAAATAGATACTTTGCATTTCTTTTTATATTATTTTCATTCTGATTAATTCAACTATTTATGGACAGGAACATAGCAATAGGTTCAGACATCGGCGGAAGCCACATAACCTGCGCAGCTCTGGATCTTCAAACCGGTGCGATATTGAGGAACACCATCGCGGAGAGAGCCGTTGACAACCAGGCACAGGCAGTTACGATTATCAGGGTTTGGTCAGAAGCGGTAGCGGAAGCGATGTCGAAAGTGCCTGCTGAAAAGATCAAAGGCATTGGTTTTGCAATGCCCGGCCCTTTCGATTATGTAAAAGGTATTTCCTACATCAGGGGTGTGGCCAAATACGAAAACCTTTATGGCTTCAATATTGCCGATGCTGTTTCAAGCACATTGCGGCTTCCGGAAAATGTCCCGATCAGGTTCATCAACGATGCATCCGCTTTCGCCGTGGGTGAAGCCTGGGCAGGCAGTGCAAGGAATTTTACCAGGTCATTATCCATTACTTTCGGCACTGGATTCGGCTCGGCGTTCATTGCTGACAAGATACCCGTTTGCGACGGCCCCCAGGTGCCAAGGATAGGATGCGTTTACCATCTGCCATACGAGGAGGGGATAGCTGACGATTATTTCTCAACAAGGTGGTTCCTTAAACAATATAAAACGATTAAAGGGAAGGAATTATCCGGTGTAAAGGAACTCGCTTCACTTGCCAAATCCGACAGTGTTGTCAGGGGTCTTTTTACGGAGTTCGGAGAGAAATCGGCAAAATTCCTTACTCCATGGCTGAAGAGCTTCGAAGCAGAGATACTTGTTGTCGGCGGCAATATTTCACATGCTTACGACCTCTTCGGAGATGTGTTTGAAGCCACTTTCAGGAAAGAGGGCTGGAATGGTGCCGTTGAACTGTCAAAGTTGAAGGAAGATGCAGCATTGTTCGGAAGCGCCTACCTTTTCAATGATAAGTTCTGGAAAGATGTCCAGCACGCTCTTCCGCTTATGTGATCAAGCTCTGAATGGCAAAATGAATACCTGAAACTCACCTAATAAAAAACATATGAACGTACAAAAAATCAATATTTCGAAAATCGCTCCCGTGCTGATGGCATTTTTCGTCATGAGCTTCGTCGACCTGGTTGGCATAGGCGTCGACAGGGTAACAAGGGATATGAACCTCAGCGCCACGCTTGCACAGCTTATTCCATCTGCAGCTTTCCTCTGGTTCTTCCTCTTATCAGTGCCGATGGGGGTGCTGCAGTCAAGGCTCGGTAAAAGATTCATGCTCAACGTGGGAATGGGTGTTACAGCACTCGGACTGCTTGTTCCGTTCTTCTTCTATTCATTCTCGATGGTTCTTGTCGGTTTTGCTTTGCTCGGAATAGGAAACACCATCGTCCAGGTATCTGCCAACCCGCTGCTTGTGGATGTTGTCCCCGGAAACAGGACTTCAAGCTTCCTGAGCTTTTCTCAATTCGTAAAAGCTATCGGCTCGATGATCGGAGCACCGCTGGCTGCAGTGTTTGCCGCACAGTTCGGCGACTGGAAAATACTCTTCCTGGTATTCGGAATTGTGTCAATCCTTGCAGTGCTCTGGCTTGGGGCTGTAAAAATAGATGAGGTGAAAGTTGAGGTGAAAGCCACATTCGGGTCATCATTTTCACTTCTCGGAACCGGGTTCGTCTTCATGATGGTAATGGCCATCTTCCTGGTTGTCGGTGTTGATGTCGGTTTTAACTCCAACTCGGGGAATTTCCTCGTCAAACAGTTCGGCATCGAACAAACCGCCGCAGAGTCGGGCAGAAGCGTTTACTTCTTCGGCCGTATGCTCGGAACTTTCCTTGGAGCGATCCTCCTCACGCGGGTAACTTCGGGTAAATTTTATGTCTGGACATCACTTCTGGGAATTGTTTGCTTCATAGCAATACTGTTGATTCATTCACAGGCAGTCGCATGGTTCCTGGTCTTTATGATCGGCCTTTCAGTGGCTAATATCTGGCCTCTTGTTTTTTCGATAGCAGTTCGCAGGTATCCTGAAAGAAGCAATGAAATTTCGGGGCTTATGATGATGGCAATCTCGGGCGGTGCAATAATTCCTCTGCTTGTAGGCTGGATCAGCGACATGAGCAATGTGGCAATCGGGATGTCAGTCCTTATCCTGTGCATGGTTTACCTGTTCATCGTTGCCCTCGTTTGTCAGAAGAAATCCTGAAATTGTTACTCGCGACCCGCAGATAAATTTTATGAAACAGATTTGTGTTGACGGGTCATGACCCGTCATACATATCACGAATGTTACGAAATTTCACCGGTTAAAAGAATTTTCTCCTATAGATGTAGAGACGGGTCTCAGACCCGTCTTTGCATCCATGCAACAAATTCTACCAGGTTATAAATCAATGTTTTATTGATAAAATCAGCCTTCCCGGTTAGAAAAAGCGGCATTTCAGGGAGAATTGTTTCAAATTATCCCAAGGGTGTTTATTTTTGAGGTTCAATTGTTTAAAAATGAAGCTGAAGAAAAACATTGCCACAAGCGAAGCCGGGCTGATCTTCAATCCGGGGACAGGCGATTCATTTTCAGTCAATGAAACCGGCAGGGAAATCCTTTCGGTGCTTAAGGAGGACAAGACCCAGGATGAGCTGGTCGTGCAGGTTACCGGAAAGTACGATGTTGAAATTACACAGCTTGAAAAAGACATTGAGGATTTTCTGACTATGCTGCACGAATATAATCTCGTAGACGATTGATTTCCTGCGTTTAAGGTCAGATGGCACACCGGAAGAAAGATATTGTAGTTGCGGTTACGGGACTGAACGCCATTGACAGCCCCGGTCCGGGGATTGCAGTAATAAGGGCTGTAAAGGATATCCCTGACTACAATATAAGAATCATTGGACTGGCGTATGAGGCCCTCGAACCCGGTATCTATATGCGGGATCTTGTGGACAAAACCTATCAGATTCCATATCCCTCAGCGGGAACAGATGCCCTCTTTTCAAGAATCGGGTATATTAATGAGGCTGAGCATATCGATGTGCTGATCCCTAATTTCGATGCGGAACTCTACAATTTCATAAGGATCAGGGGAGACCTTGAAAAAATTGGAATACACACTTTCCTGCCTTCACTGGAGTCGTTTGAAGCGCGTGACAAGATCAATCTGAACCGTTTTGGCAGGAAGCACGGTCTGCCGGTTCCGGAAGACAAGGTTATAACAAGTGTTTCGGAAATCCGCAACATTGCCTCGAAGTTTGGCTTCCCGATTGTAGTTAAGGGAAAATTTTACGATGCAATAATATGTAACACCATAGAACAAGCCGAGAAAGCATTTTTCAGGCTTCAGGCAAAATGGGGTGTGCCGGTAATCATACAGGAATATATTTCAGGAACCGAGATGAACATTGCTGTCCTTGGTGACGGAAAGGGCAACGCAATCAGCATTGTTCCGATGAGGAAGCTCTATATTACCGAAAACGGAAAAGCATGGGCGGGAATAACTATTGATGAAATCCTGCTGACTGAGCTTGCCAGGAAATTCGTAGATGTAACAAAATGGCGTGGAGGTTGTGAGATAGAGGTGATGATGACTTCAAAAAAAGAACCTGTGATAATGGAGGTGAATCCGCGGTTCCCAGCATGGATTTATCTTACGGCAGGTGCCGGGCAGAACCAGCCTGCCGCACTGCTCAGGCTCGCACTGGGACAGCAAGTCGAGCCTTACGGATCTTATGAGGTCGGGAAAATGTTCATTCGTTATTCCTGGGATATGATCGTCGATATATCGGAATTTCATAAAATATCGGGAAACGGGGAGTTGTAGCGGAATAATATAAATAATTATGGAAAAGATCAGGTATGAGAGGCCGCTGATTAAAAAGATGAATTCGGGGCTGATGAACAAATTCGGCACCCGCATCGAGAATGAGCCGGTGACTAACATCGAGGGCATACCGGTAAAAACTCTTATCGAAAAATATGGTTCACCCGTTTTTGTGCTGTCTGAAAAACAGATCCGCAAAAACATGAAAAATGCCGTAAGGATCTTTTCCACACGGTATCCGAGAATCCAGTTTGCCTGGTCGTATAAAACCAATTACCTCAATGCTGTCTGCAATATATTCCACCAGGAAGGTTCATGGGCTGAAGTCGTATCGGGGTTCGAATATGACAAGGCAATGGCAAACGGTGTTCCCGGAAATAAAATAATCTTCAACGGACCCGGAAAAACAGATGAAGACCTGCGGAAGGCAGCCCGAAACAACTCACTCATCCATATTGATCATCCCGATGAGCTTTTTACACTTTCGGCATTAAGCAAAAAGGAAGGACTAAGGCCGTCAGTGGCCATCAGGGTAAATATGGACACCGGTATATATCCGCGCTGGGACAGGTTTGGCTTCGGGTATGAGAACGGACAGGCATGGAATGCCATAGTCAGAATAATGAATGACAGTAACCTCGAGCTGGCCGGCCTGCATTGTCATATCGGAACATTCATGCTTTCACCTTCAGCCTATGCAACGGCAGCGGCGAAGATGTGCACGCTTGCAATGGATATTAAGGCAAAATTCGGAAAACCGGTAGGCTATCTTGACCTCGGCGGTGGTTTCCCTTCCGTGAACACACTCAAAGGAGCATATTTACCGGGAACTGATACGGTACCCTCCCTAGACCAGTTCGCTGATGCAATCACAGGAGCGATTTTTTCAGCGGGCTTCCGGCAGGACGAACTGCCGCTTCTCATTCTCGAAACAGGAAGAGCTCTTATCGATGATGCCGGCTTTCTTCTCGGAACAGTGATCGCAACAAAGCGGCTTTCCGATGGAAGGCGTGCGACAATCCTCGACTTTGGTGTGAACACTCTTTTCACCTCTTTCTGGTATGATCATAAGATAAGCCCTGCGCAGGAATTCGGCGAACATACCGAAGATATGGTTCTTTACGGGCCATTGTGCATGAACATAGACACCATCAGGGAAAGCATCAACATGCCTTTGCTTGAAAAGGGAAACAACGTGATAGTGCAGAAGGTAGGCGCCTACAACATGACCCAATGGATGCAGTTCATCACCATGAGGCCCAATGTCGTATTGATCGACAGGGACAATAATACCCATATAATAAGGAAGGAGGAAGACCTGAGTTATTTACAGATGAACGAGCAGGTTCCTTCGCATCTTAAAAATGTCAATATGTGATGTATAAGGTACGGGACATACTTCGGAATACCATTGTTCCTTCTGTCCTGAACAGTTACTCGGTTGTGTTTTTCTTCAACAACCGCTTCATGGGATTATTGTTGCTGATCGTGACATTCTTCAATTTCCAGTCAGGTTTGAGCGGGCTCATTGCAGTTCTGACAAGTGTACTCATTGCCCGCTCAATGGGATTCGATGAAACAAAGCTGAAACAGGGAATCTACGGCTTTAATGCACTGCTGACGGGTATAGGAATGGGCACATTCTTTGAACCCGGCGCTGCATTCTTCACTCTTCTTTTACTTGCAGCCCTGTTCAGCCTTATATTGTCTGTGACTCTTGGCGGCTGGCTGGGAAAATATGGTTTGCCGTTCCTTAGCATCCCCTTCGTAATCTCTTTCTGGCTGATACTGCTGCCTTCAAACCAGCTGTCAAACCTTGGACTTACCCAGCGGAATGTATTCTGGATGAATGAGATGTATTCGGTGGGAGGCAAGAAGCTTCTCGATTTTTTCCAGATTGTCGACAACCTGCCTTTGAACAGGATGGTTGCAATCTACCTCCGGTCTCTGAGTTCGATCATCTTCCAGGACAACCTTATAACCGGAATTCTGATTGCAGCCTCGCTTCTGATTTGTTCGAGGATAACATTCCTTTTATCAATAACCGGGTTTCTCACTGCCTATGGTTTCGCGCATATAGCCGGAGCTGACATGGCCGGAATGAGCTTCTACAACATCGGAGCAAATTACATCCTTGTTGCGATTGCAGCAGGAGGATTTTTTGTGATTCCTTCAAAAAGATCCTTCCTGTGGGTTCTCCTTCTGGTGCCAATGACTTCCCTTCTGATCTTGTTTTTCAACAGGCTGGTGCCGGTCTATGGTGTGCCCTTTTTCTCACTTCCATTTTCGCTTATAGTCATTCTATTCCTTTATTTTCTCCTGCAGCGGACAAGAGCTCCCAAACTTGTCCTGACACCATTTCAGCACTACTCTCCTGAAATAAATCTTTACTCATACAAGGGAAACACGGACAGGAACACCGGGGCCATGTTCTTTCCCCTGCATCTTCCATTCTGGGGCGAGTGGACTGTCAGCCAGGGTTACGAAGGTGAATTCACCCATAAAGGGGATTGGTCCAAAGCCATCGATTTTGTCCTTACCGGTGAGTCTGGCGAAACACATAATGAGCAGACTTCGTCGTGCAGCGATTATTTCTGCTATAATAAACCCGTTCTGGCCCCTGCCGAAGGTCTTGTAGCGGAGATTGTCGATAACATAGATGACAATGAGCCGGGGAAAGTAAATACGGTTCAGAACTGGGGAAACACAATCATTATCAGGCATTCAGTAAATCTTTATACGCAGCTTTCGCACCTGCGGGCAGGCACTTTCAGGGTGAAAAAAGGAGATTATGTCAGGCAGGGTGATATTCTTGGCCTTTGCGGCAATTCAGGCCGGTCGCCCGAACCTCATCTGCATTACCAGGTGCAATCGTCGCCCCTTCCGGGAGCCAGGCCGGTTGAGTATCCTTTTTCATATTATTTTCTTCATAGTGACAATGATCAAAAACTCCAGTCATTCAGCGTTCCGGCAAAAGGAGAAAAGATCTCTGATGTTGTCCCGAACTTCCTCCTCAAAGAGGCTTTCGACCTTCAGCCGGGAATGGTTATGAAATTCAGGTATAAAATGAACGAAATGCCGGAGAAAGAAGTGTCATGGGAAGTCTTCACCGATGCCTGGAACAACAGTTACCTTTATTGCCGTGAATCTGAATCGTATGCATATTTTGTGAATGACGGCACCATGTTCTACTTTACCTCCTTCACCGGAAACCGTAAATCATTACTTTATTACTTCTATCTCTCAGGATACAAGGTACTCCTCGGCCATTATGCGAATATTACGGTAAGGGACATCTTCCCCCTTCATGTTGTGGCCGGAAACCGTCTTTCGCTGTGGCTTCATGATTTTGTCGCCCCTTTCCACCAGTTCATTAAAGCTGGTTTTAAGATAAGTACCGAATGGTCGGATTCATCAGTCAACCCTGGAAGGATCCGTCTTGTTTCGGAAATCAGGATGTCGGATTTCTTCTCTGAAAAAGAGGAGGGTGCCGGATCCGTGCTCCTGGAAAACAATCAGATCTCGGAATTCTCGTTTGAATCATTAAAGATCAGGGTATGGGCAGGAAGAGTGAGTGTCTGATTTTTCTGATGTTGATGATCCATGTCATCTCTGACGGACAGGTGAGGAGTTTTGGCAATACCGATACCCTGACCTATAATCTGTACATGTCGGGAAAATGGGATGATCTCATTGGTGAGGGTGAAGCTGCAATCAAATCGGGCATTGATTACAAATTCCTCCGGCAGCGTATGGGTTACGCATGCTTTATGAAAGGTGATTATTTCAAAGCTTCAGCTCACCTTGAAAAAGCCCTCGGATATGACACTTTTGACCAGTTCACAATTGAATACCTCTGGTTGTCTTACCTGTACTCAGGGAAAGAAGCTTATGCCGGTACTCTTGAAAAAAGCATGTTTCCCGATCTGAGGAAAAGACTGTCTGTAAGAAAGTTTATTCCCATCAGCAGCGCCGTAATCGAATACAATTATAAATTCTCCGGCAGCGGCTTCCGGTCAAATGGACAATACTTCCGGGCAGGCTTAGGCAGCAAGATTGGATACCGGGCATATCTCGACCAGTCATTCTCGGCTTATTCACAATCCGTGTCAGTCAACTTCACTGATTCCTCTCCCTTTTTCACTATTAAGCAGCCTGAATATTATGCTGGATTGAGGTTTAATGTTGCTGATAAATTGATTCTGGGAACTGCTTATCATTATATTAACACTCACCTTGGAAACAGTACTTTTAACGGGCATCTATTTCTACTGGGGATTGCCCATGAATTAAACAGGTTTCTTTTCGAAGCGAACCTTTCAGTGTTCAGGTATGCCGGCACAAGTACCTGGCAACCTGAGCTGCAGGCCGGATACATCTTTCCGGGACGATCATCTTTTTACATGAAAGGATCGGTTGCAGCTGTGCTTTCTCCGGGTGAAAGCAACATTGTCATCAGTCCGGAAACAGGCTTCCGGTTATTCAAAGGTTTATGGCTCGAAGGTCATGCCGCATTCGGAAGAATGAATTTCTACAATGATTATAACGGTTTGTACGTTTATAATGGCTACGATCCGATGATTATGAGAATGGGTGCAGGCATGACATATTACCTGAACGAGAGGCTTGCGATCTGGCTTGTCTATTCGACAGAAAAAAAGGAATATTATAATTACAGTTCAAACACGTATAACCAGTTCTCTTACCTTGGAGGCTTAAAATTGAAAATATGAGAACCATTCTGATCATTTTTGTAACATTTGTTACAATTTCATTATGCAATGCGCAGAACGATTCAGGTGTCAATGCAGCTTTTGCAGCAAGTTATAAGTCTGAAGCCAACAGTAACTACAGCGCCGGGGTTTCAGAGCTGAAAGCCGTATACAAACCCGACAATTATAATTTGAATGCCCGACTGGGCTGGCTGTTGTTCCTGTCTAAACAATACACTGAATCAGTTACTTATTATGACAGGGCGATAAAGTTGAAACCTTATGTTCTCGAGGCAAGGTTCGGGATGATAAAAGCTCTTAACGCCCTTGAGAGCTGGGATAAAGTGAAGGAGCAATATGAGGCAATTCTGAAGATCGATGCACAGAACACAACTGCACTTTACTGGCTGGGGGTGCTGCTTTACAATCGCAAGGATTATGACGGAGCGGCAAGGAATTTTGAAAGAATTGTGAATCTTTATCCGATGGATTATGGTTCCGTAATTATGCTGGCCTGGGCAAAATACTTCCAGGGGAAGAGCCCTGATGCGCGTATACTGTTCAACCAGGCACTTCTCTTATCACCAAATGACCCATCTGCAATGCAGGGGCTTAACCTGTTAAAATAGGCTGATGGAAAAGACTCTCCGGCGGAAGCAGGGAATGATACCCTCTAACATAATTTATTCATTTTTATGGTTGTTCTTTCTTATCATTCCCCTGATTACAAACAGCTACGGTGAACAGGGGAGATTTGCAAGGATCTACTATGACTGGCTTCGCATGTCGCCTTTCCTGCTTGTATTTCTTGTAAACAGCCTTATTCTTCTTCCAAGGATCCTCTTCAGAGGATACACCAGGGCATATTTAATTACTCTTCTGCTGACAGTTCTCCTGGTTACCTTTGCATTCCAGGTGACCGGTCCGGCTCTTTTCAGGAACGATCCTGAACTGCTGGAGCAGAAAAAGCTGCAGGATCCCCAGTATGGAAGGGAAGAGATGAGTCCGGGAATGCCGCCTGCACAGGTCCCGGGAAATACAGAAATATTCAAGTCACCTTCCGCTTCCACATCAGCAAGAACAGGTAACCAATTCAGGTCCGTATTCCAGTTTGTTAATATATTCCTTATCTCATTGCTTATTGCCGGATTCAACACCGCCATAGCAATGACAAACAGGTGGATCAGGGAGGAACAGTCGCACCGGGAGGCTGAAAAGGAACACATAAAAACAGAGCTCGCATTCCTGCAGAACCAGATAAGCCCGCATTTTTTCATGAACACTCTGAATAACATCCATGCGCTCGTGGGCACAGACAGTGAACTTGCCCAGGAGTCAATACTGAAACTTTCCTCCCTGATGAGGTATCTTCTGTATGAATCGGGAAGAGGCATGACAACACTCAGGAAAGAGGCTGAATTCCTGAAAAGCTACGTGAACCTGATGCAGCTGCGGTTCGACAGGAATGTTACGATAGAAATTGACCTTCCATCAGAATTGACTGACATCAGCCTGCCTCCTCTGCTGTTCATCTCGTTCATAGAAAATGCTTTCAAGCATGGAGTAAGCTCACGTGAACCATCGAAAATATCATTCAGTCTCAGGCAGAGTCCCGGTAAAATTGAATTCACCTCCATCAACTCCATACCTGCAAAAATGATTTCGAATGTCCGAACGCCGGGAGGCATAGGACTCGAGAATATAAGAAAGAGGCTTAACCTTCTTTACAAAGACAAATATACACTGGATATTAACCAGGACGACAATGAATTCAGGGTAAATCTCATCTTGCCGGTCTGATGAAATGGAACAGTATTTATTAAAAATGATAATTTTGGCCTGATTGTTGAGTTTTATTGAAGGGGAGGAAATAATATGAAGATCAGATGTATTGCAATAGATGATGAACCGCTTGCGCTTAAGCAGATAGGAAATTATATTGAGAAAACTCCTTTTCTTGAGCTTGTCTCATTATGCAATAATGCAATAAGCGCCCTGGAGTTGCTCAGAAAAGAGAAAGTCGACCTTATGTTTGTCGATATCAGCATGCCTGATCTCTCGGGGATGGACCTTGTCAAATCCCTTTCACACAAACCTTTTATCATCTTTACAACTGCCTTCAGCGAGTATGCTGTTGAAGGATTCAGGGTGGATGCAAAGGACTATCTTCTTAAGCCGTTCGGCTATGCGGAGTTCCTCAAATCAGCCAACAAGGTCAAAGCCAATTTCGATCTGATCAATCCTGAAAAATCAGAAACTGAAGGCACGATGGATCACATTTTTGTGAAATCCGGATATAAGCTGGTCAGGATAGAACTCAAAGATATCAAGTACGTTGAGAGCATGCACGAATATGTCAGGTTTCACATGGTAAACGAAAAGCCAGTGATGACCCTTGGGAGCATGAAATCCATCGAAGAAATACTGCCTTCCGGAAAGTTCATAAGGGTGCACAGGTCATATATTGTGAATATGTCGATGATCAAGGTCATTGAAAGAAACAGGATTGTTTTTGACAGCAACGTTTATATACCGGTAAGCGATCAGTACAAAAACAGGTTCCAGGACTTCCTGAACAAAAACTCTATCGAACAATAAATTCATGCATTCACCCTTCAAAATGGCATGTACGTACAATAACTGACACGGTTCATACAATAGCCTCTTCAGCATATTGGTTCTTATTTGTTTTTCGGATTACTTTATTCCCACTGAAGTCCAAAACGAATGCTGAAGCAGGTAACTCTTAAATACGGTCTTAAATTATTTCTCATCCTTGCTGTCAACTGGACTTTCTTTCTTATTTCCGGGTGTCGTGACTCCATTTCTGACGGTGGAAAAATAAGGCAGAACTCCGATATGGGTATTATATCCACAGAAAATTCCACTTACATCAATTACAGGTCATTCCAGAATCCTGATAAAACATGGGGTTTCACCATTTTTGTCAACAGCATGCCATTCAGGCATTACAGCAGGATACCGTATAACAGGGTTTCTGGAGGTTTTGTATCGAAGGATGAAGCAGACCATGTTGCAAATCTTTTCGTAAACCTTATCAAGTCTGGCGAGCAGTCACCGAAACTCGACAGAAAGTCAATTGATACGCTTGGCATAACAATAAATAAAAGAAAAATAACTTCTTCTTAGGTTTTAGGTTGAATTTTCTCTGTGTTCCGGAGTTCCCCATTTCCCCGCTTTCCCTGATACTCCGGAACAAAACATCCCCCTCCACTGCGTTCTCCCCACGACGGACGTCGTAAGAACCCGGAGGGGGTTCCTTTTAATAGCCTGTGCATCCTTTGCAAAACCATGATTTCAAAATCAGGCAGGTGGTTTACAAAAAATAGAACTTCCCACTCCTTGGTAATTGCCCTTAAAAAATGCAAATTGCATTGTGATTTAGTTTTAATTCTCTGTTTCAGATAAATTCAGAACTTTAATATTTACAGATCTTATGAAAAAGAACGTTTCGGGCAGGCGCGATTTCCTGAAGAAAACCACTGCTGCCGCTCTTGCATTCACAATTGTTCCGCGACATGTTCTCGGAGGAACCGGTTACAAGGCTCCGAGTGACCAGCTTACAAAAGGCATAATAGGTGTAGGTGGCATGGGCAGGGGACATATTCCTTATGAAAATACCCGTGTTATTGCAATGTGCGATGTCGATAAATCCCATCTCGACCAGGCTATTGCCCTGGCAGGGGGCAACGTGACAGGCTACCGCGACTTCCGTGAGCTGATCGCACGCACCGACATAGATGTTGTTCACATCGCAACACCTCCCCACTGGCATGGGATTATCTCCAAAATGGCTGCCGAAGCCGGAAAAGATATATGGTGCGAGAAGCCCATGACCAGAACAATAGGTGAAGGCATCAAGGTGGTCGAAGCTGTTCAGAAGCATGGTGTGATGTTCAGGCTTAACACCTGGTTCAGGTTCAAGGATCCTTTTTACGGACTGGGAACAACTGTCAAACCGCTGAAGAAGCTTGTTGACAGCGGGGTTCTCGGATGGCCCCTGAAGGTAACAGTCAGCGGGAATACCGGGTACGACTGGAAGTTCTACTGGAGCGGACTGCATAACCTTCAACCGATGCCTGTTCCTAAGGAGCTTGATTATGATTTCTGGCTCGGACCGGCACCTTACAAGCCATACAACGTGGAAAGAGTGCATGCCAAATTCCGCGGATACTGGGATTACGACGGCGGTGGCCTCGGAGATATGGGCCAGCATTACCTCGACCCTGTCCAGTACCTTCTCGGGAAGGATGAGACAGGACCGATATCGGTTGAGATTGATGCCCCACAGCAGCACTATGACGCAGTCGGTTCATGGCGGCGAATAACCTATACCTACGCCGACGGATGCAAAATTATCCTGGATGGTGAGAACAGGGATAAGGATGCAGCATACATTGAAGGTCCTCACGGAAAAGTCTACAGGGGCTTCAGATCGGATATCCCCAACTTCCAGCAACTCATAGATTCGCTTCCCGATCCCGAACCACAGATCACAACATTTACTGAATCTGTGCTTACCAGGAAGAAGTTTGCGCTTAATGAATCAAACGGTCACAGGTCGTGTTCGGTTGTGAACCTTGGCATCATAGCTCTCAGGCTTGGCAGGAATCTCAAATATGATCCTGACAAACAACAGTTCATCGATGATGAGGGAGCAAACAGGCTCATTAACCCTCCGATGAGAGGACCATGGAAAATCTGAGATAATTTGAAAATTTGATAAATTGAAATGAATAATCTGAAATATATGAGACTCATCAGAATATCATTAAGCTGCCTGCTTCTCCTTCTGCTTTCCAATGCAGCTTTCCCGCAGGATCAGAGGACGATTCAGACCAAAGTGGCCGATCTCCTTGCACGTTTCCCTGCAAACGATAACACTCTTCTGGATAAACTTATGTCCGACATGTCAACCCTTGGAGAAGAAGGGTTGAGGAAAATATGCGATCAGGTGATTCCTGCCGGCTCCGGTGATGATACGAAAAACAGGTTCGGTGTGGAAAGCTATTCACGTTACCTCACTGCAAAAGGAAGGGAGAAAGACCGTCAGGCATGGGAAAAAATATGCATCGATTATGCTCGCAGTGCAAAAGATAATGGTGTTAAGGATTTTTTCATGAAGCAGCTGCAGTGGGTTGGCGGCGATGCCTCAGTTGATGCGATGAAAGAGTTTTTAACAAGCAAGGAAGTATGCGAACCTGCCCTTGCTGTAATCCTCGCCTCAGGCGGCAAGAATGCCGAAACAGTGATTGCAGTATCCCTTAAGAACAGGGATCTGCCATGCGCTGCCGCGGCGATGAATGCTCTTGCAAAAATGAAATCAAGCCTTGCTGTAAATGAATACATACAATTCCTTTCAGCCATCGATGTCAATATCAGGGCCTCAGCTCTGAACGCACTGGCAATGAGCGGAAGCAAAACAGCTCTGGATGCTCTAAATAATGAAGCCAAAAAGGTGGAATATCATTGGGAAGTTACGGGTGCTGTTGCAGCTCTGCTGAACTATGCGGACCAGGCAGGTGCAAAAGGAGATTTATCCACAATGGATAAAATTACAAAGCTCGTAATGTCGAAGACAAAAGACGATGCTGCCATACAAAATAAGACCGTTGCGCTCGGCATCTACACAAAATATCATGGCATCGATGCCATGCCATTGCTTTACAAGGCCGCCGCAAATTCCAGCTTAAGGTACAGGGCAGCAGCAATGCGTTTCTCACTCGGCATTGAAGGACCAGAGGTTGTTAACGGCTGGATTAACTTTTACAAGAGGGCAACAAATGCAGCAAAACCCCAGCTCATTGCCATGTTTGGGGAAAGAGGAGACAAGTTGGCCCTTCCTGTTATAAATGAAGCTCTTTCTTCAAAGATTCCGGATGAAAGGAAAGAGGCTGCCCCGGCACTTGCCGCAATAAGCAAAAACGAGGCAATAAGCGCACTGGTAAATTACATGATTAATTTCAAAAGCGCAGATGATCAGAATGCGGCGAAGGAAGCTTTGATGACTGTGATGAGAAATGAAGATCTCAGATTCCTTCTCCCCGTTATTAAGGAAGGTTCCACAGCTGCAGTCAAGACTTCACTTGAGCTTCTCGCATGGAAAAGCGATCCAAAGTATTTCAGCGATGTTTTTGCTCTCACATCCTCTTCGAATGATACTGTAAAAAGCGCTGCAATAAAAGCTCTTCCCGCGCTGGCAGGTCCTGACAACCAGCAGCAACTGATTGATCTCCTGATAAAAACCGATAACGCAGGCCAGGTTGCCGATCTTCAGAATGCAGTAGCGGTGGCTGCCGGGCAGGTTGAAGATCCTGAAAAACGCTCAGCTGCCGTGGTTCAAACCCTCAAAACCAATGGCAACAACGCATCTGCAAAGATCAAACTGGTGCCTGTTCTCGCAAAAACCGGAGGGAGGGAGGCTCTTGCTGTTGTTCTTAATGAATTCGGGAACGGAAACGCAGATATGCGCGATGCAAGCTTTAAGGCACTTACAGGATGGCGCGATTATTCAGCCTCATCAGCTCTTTATGAGATTCTTGCATCGGGCAATAAGACTTTCGAGGGTCAGGCATTCGATGGATACATCAGGCAGGTGAGGACATCAGGACTGCCGGCTGAGCAGAAGGTCCTTCTCATCAGGAAGTTAATGCCATTTGCAGGAAGTCCTCAGCGGAAGAATGCACTTATTACAGAACTTGGCCGCCAGAATACATATCAGTCCCTCTTCTTTGTTGCAGGCTATCTAGATGATCCTCAAACATCTGCTGCAGCAGCAAGGGCAGCAATGACAATCGCTCTCCCAAATGCCAACGGTTCAGCAGGAATGCAGGGAAACATGGTGCAGAATATCCTTACCAAAGCAGCTCCTAAACTTGCCGGCTCCGAAAGCGATTACGAACGCGAGCAGATAAACAAATACCTGGCAGAAATGCCCGGCGATGAAGGTTTTAAACCTCTTTTCAACGGGAAAGACCTTACAGGATGGAAAGGCCTTGTAGATGACCCGATAAAAAGATCTAAAATGAAGCCTGCGGAGCTTGCAAAACGCCAGGCTGAGGCTGATAGGAAAGTACCTGAGAACTGGACAGTGAAGGACGGATGTATCTGGTTCAACGGACGCGGCAACAACCTGTGCACTATCGATCAGTATGCCGATTTTGAAATGCTCGCAGACTGGAAAATCACGAAGGAAGGCGACAGCGGCATTTACCTCAGGGGAACGCCGCAGGTGCAGATATGGGACACCTCACGCACTGAGGTAGGGGCCCAGGTAGGCTCGGGCGGACTCTACAATAACCAGAAGAATCCTTCGAAACCTCTTAAAGTTGCCGACAATCCCGTTGGCGAATGGAATACCTTCAGGATAGTGATGGTTGGGGAAAAAGTGTCGGTATGGCTCAATGGTGAACTTGTCGTGGATAATGTAACCCTTGAAAATTACTGGGATCGCAGTATTCCCATCTTCCCTAAAGAGCAGCTCGAGCTCCAGGCACATGGCACGGACCTGGCTTTCAGGGACATATATGTGAGAGAGATCAGGGATAACGAATATAATCTCACAATGGATGAAAAATCTGCAGGTTTTGTTTCCCTTTTCAACGGACGCAATCTCGACAACTGGGTTGGCAACAAAAAATCCTATGTTGTCGAGGACGGGAACATTGTGGTGAAACCCGCTGATGATTCGGGTGGAAACCTTTATACTGAAAAGGAATATTCAGATTTCATCTTCAGGTTTGAATTCCAGCTGACACCTGCTGCAAACAATGGCCTCGGAATACGTGCACCTTTAACCGGGGATGCCGCATACGCAGGAATGGAACTCCAGATACTCGACGACACTGCTCCGGTGTATGCCGAACTTCAGCCATACCAGTACCACGGATCGGTTTACGGCGTGATACCAGCGAAAAAAGGATCCCAGAAACCTGTCGGTGAATGGAACTATGAGGAGGTTGAGGCAAGGGGAACACATATTAAAATTACTCTTAACGGAAATGTGAT
>JBLNAO010000166.1:0-7935 GCA_050259395.1 Chloroflexota bacterium | reverse complement strand
AGGGTTTTCGAACCAATTGTGGTTGGTAATAAGATCTTCATTGGATTCAATGACCAGGATAAGGTTGTAGCCCTCGATCTCAATACGGGTAAGGAGATATGGCATTTTTATGCAGATGGGCCGGTGCGTCTTCCGCTGGCGGCAAACAAGGGTAAAATATATTTTACGGGCGATGATGGATTTTGTTACAGTCTCGACGCAAATTCCGGCGAGCTTGTCTGGAAAAGGCTTCTTGCCCCTGCTGAAAACAAGCTTCTCGGCAACAAGCGCATGATCTCCATGTGGCCTGCACGCGGTGGAATCGTTATCAGGAACGACGTCATCTATACGGCAGCAAGCATATTCCCGCTGATGGGGACCTTTATTTACGCACTCGATGCCGAAACAGGCAGGGTAATATGGGAGAATGAAGGCACAGCAAGCAACTACATACTTCAGCCACACAGGTCTCCTGCTTTCGCTGATGTTGCACCCCAGGGTGCATTTGCCTTGAGCGGCAACACCCTGCTTGTGGCCGGGGGAAGATCCGTTCCAGCAGCATTCGACAGCAGGACCGGCGAAGAGCTTTATTATGAATTGGCGGCAAGCGGCAAAACCGGTGGTTGGTTTACCTGTGCAAACGACAAGGTCTTCTTCAACCATTTCAGGGAAAGAGCCACTTACATGTTCGAATCAAAAACTGGCAAGACGCTGAAGCAGAATGCAGGTGATTACCCTGTCCTGGAAAAGAACATAGTTTTTTTCTCCGGTAAAAGGATCACTGCCGCAAGACTCGAAGATGATAATAACCTCGTTACATTGTGGCGGTCGGATTTCTCAGCAACATACGATCTCATAAAAGCCGGCAATTTCCTGTATGCAGCCGACAGCACTGGTGTAAGCGCAATAAGGATCACCGGGCAGAAGCCTGAAAAGCTCTGGACCATCCCTGTGCCGGGCAAAAAGGTGGAAAGGCTTGTTGCGGCCAACGGCAAGCTCGTGGCGGTTGCCGGTGACGGAACTATAATGGTTTTCGGCGACAATCCGGTAAAGAGAACTTCAATTGTAAGAACCAGACAATCAAGAATAAACGCAAAATCCTCACTTGCAGATGCAATTGTACTTTCCACGGGAGTGAAGGATGGCTATGCAGCAGTGTTGGGAACAGACAACATGGAACTCCTTGAATCACTTGTTTCCAATACCTCACTGAATGTGATCGCGTTTGCAAAGGATTCAATGAAGATCAACTCACTTCGGGTGCATTTCGACAGGGCAGGAATAACAGCCGAAAGAATCTCATTCCTTCACATGAAGCCGGGAGCACCAATACTTCCCAAGTATTTTGCTTCTTTGATGATCATTGACGATCCTGCATTTATGGTCAATTATGAACCGGCCATCCTGTCAAACCTTTACGAATCACTCAGACCCTACGGCGGCAAGATGGTGATTACCGGAAAGGGAACTGTTCATCGTGACGCCCTGACAGCTTTTGCAGGCTTGAAGCTTTATGGGGCAGAGGCGGGTTCAGTTGAAGGGTTTTCCTTTATTACAAGGACCGGAGCTCTGGAAGGGTCAGATAGCTGGACACACAACTACGGAGATATTTCCAATACTATTAAATCGGACGATAAAATAGTCAAAGCGCCTCTGGGCATCCTTTGGTTTGGTGGTAACTCAAACCTCGATGTTTTGCCGAGGCATGGTCATGGACCTTCAGAACAGGTAATAGACGGCAAGCTGGTTATCGAAGGGGTGAATACCCTCAGCGCAAGGGATGTCTACACCGGCCGTCTTCTCTGGAAACGGAATTTTGAAAACCTCAACTCGGATGTATACATGGTTTTCTATGACGATAGTTATGACGGAGATGCTCCACTCGACACAAAATACAACCAGGAACACCTTCCCGGCGCTAATGCCCGGGGTACCAATTTTGTTGTTACTAAAGAGTTTGTTTATCTGCTGGAAGGAAACAAATGTCACGTTATTGATATTGCTACCGGGGAAGAAGTCAAAACTTTCACATCAGGCAACACCAACACAGAGAAGCTGGCATACATCGGCGTTTACAAAAACTATCTCATACTGGGAAATAACTTCACCGATTACCCTCACATTGGTGCCTCAGAAGAAGAAAAACCTGATGAACGCAGCGAGAATTATGATGTGACAGCAAGCAGGGAGCTGGTTGTTATGGATAGGTTCACAGGTACAAGATTATGGAGCATCATATCCAACCTCGGCTTCATCCATAATTCGATAATCGTCGGGGATGATATCCTTTTCTGTCTCGACAAATACCCGCAGAATCTCGAAACACGACTGCGCAGGAGGGGGATGCCTCTTCCGCAGGGAGCAAGGCTGCTCTACCTCGATGTCAGCACGGGTAAAAAGCTTCATGAGGAAACAAAGGATGTTTTTGGTACATGGCTTGGTTATTCTTCTGAATACAAGCTTCTTCTCGAGGCAACGCGACCCTCGCGCGACATGCTCAACGGTGAGAACGGGAGGAGGATGAGAGCTTTCAAAACCGTTTCGAAAGAAGTTCTGTGGGACAAGAACATGGCATACAACAACCCTCCGATAATTTCAAATGACAAAATCTATATCGAAGGTGAAGGTTTCAACCTGCTCGACGGTGAAACACTGACGGAAAAAGACCCTGTTACAGGCGAGGATCTGAAATGGAAGTTCAAAAGAGAGTATGGCTGCGGGTATGTAATTGCCAGCGAACACCTGCTAACATTCCGTTCAGCTTCTGCGGGGTTCGTCAATCTCGACTATTACGAAGGAACCGGCAGCCTTGGAGGCTTCAAGGCAGGCTGTTCAGCCAATCTTGTTGTTGCCGACGGAGTTCTGAATTCACCGGACTATACCCGCACATGCCAGTGTCCGTACCAGAACCAGACCTCCCTCGCATTTGTCAACATGCCGTGGATGAACTACTGGACAAACAGCAATTATTCATGGAACGGCAGCAGGATAAAGAAGATCGGTATAAACATGAATGCACCAGGCGACAGGACATCTTCCGACAATGTGTTATGGATCGATTTTCCAAATGTTGGAGGGGGTGAATCAGGGATCAACATTAAAATTGATACAACCAACTTCTTCAGGATAAGAAAAGATCCGGTATCGGTAAGTTCTGAATCAACTCCCTGGGTAAGCGCCAGCGCAATCGGTGGGTTGAGATCTATTGAGATCCCCCTGGCCAAAGAGAGGAGAGAGCCGGTTACAACATATACCGTGAAGCTCTATTTCTCCGAGCTTGAAAATATAAAGCCGGGTCAGCGCATCTTCAATGTAAGTGTTCAGGATACAAAAGTCCTTGAAAATTTCGATATTTGCGCTGAGGCAGGAAAGACCGATAAAGAGGTGGTTAAAACCTTCAAGGGCATCAAGGCAGGGAACATCATCAAGATTGGTCTTGAGCCGCTGCGAGGGAACACAATTATCTCGGGCATCGAGCTGATTGAGGAGCCTGCAAAAATTACGTATAACGGCGACTTATGAGAACATTCTTCCCAAAAGCGATTGTACTGGCAGGTATTCTGTGCCTGGCTTGCACCACCAAGGTCTCGGAATGGGTGTTGCTGAATGCCGATCCAAACCGGTATACACTTGTGTTCTTTCATAAGAATGCGTCTGCCGGAAGTGTCAGGGCGGAAAATGAGCTTCTGGAAAAGTCATTCGGGGATGCCAATATTACATTCAGGGATGTTGTGAAGGATGATGCAATTCAACCATATTATGCACTCTACTATGGCAACAGGTTGTTTTCGCGTTATGACAATCCCGGACAGATGAAAGGGCTGGTTTCTTCCCCGGCACGAGAGAAGATAGCAGGAGAGATAATGAAAGGAAAGCTTTGCGTGATGGTATACCTCAATTCAGGTATAAAAGAGAAGGATGAGAAGGGAATGTCGGAGCTTAAAAAGGGAATTGCAGCTTCACCTTATGCTGCCATTGTTCCCGTTGTGGCTGTCAACATTGATGATCCTGCCGAGAGGCATTTCATCTCAATGCTGATGAATGTCGAGAGCGATCTCAAGGGCATCAGGGAACCCATGCTGTTCGGGGTTTTCGGCAAATTCAAGGCTCTTGAGCCTTTGGTGTCTGGCGGAATTACTGCAGAAAACATTTCTTACATGCTGGATTTTCTCACAGCCGATTGCAGTTGCCTTATCAAGGATGACCTTCCGGGAACAGACATACTCTATTCCGGGAAATGGGACTCTCCGGCAACGGCGATGGTGAATGCCATCATCGATGCGGATCCTTCACTTTTGCACCGTTGATGGAGCAGGACAGCCTGACAACTGACACTGTTCCGGTGAGACCATTGCCTGAATGGCTTGTTAAGCAAAAGCAGGGTCTGAATATCTGGCAGCCGGAAAAGATCGTGATGAAGGAAGACAAATCACTTCAGATCTCTTTTGTGGTGACCGGGTTGTTTATTTTGCTGGTTATAGGTGTTTTAACAATTTATTTTGCAAGAAAGAAGAAACAGTCAAATCCATAAACGCAAAGAACGCAAATGCTAAATACAGAGAACGCAAAGGAACGGTTCTTACATTATGAGTCCCGGTATTGCAGTTAAAAGGATTTCTACAATTGTAACTGAATAATATTTATATGAATTCATTTCAACTTATAATAAAGGAACTCTTATATAGGAAAGTAAGCTCGGTTGTGATACTCCTTACTGTGATTATTGCCAGCACAGTGTCTGTTGCAATCTACACTCTGAGCAAAGCGAGCGAGGATGAGACAAGGAAGATAATGAGGGAGCAGGGCCTGAACCTCTATTTTTTCCCGAAAGGCACCAGCCTCATCGATTTCTACTCGGTCAATAATACAGCATTCTTTCCCGAAGCTTATGTTGACTCACTTGCATGTTCAAAAACATTCGATGCAGTTAGGCACCTTACCGGTATTCTCCAGGTGAAGTTTTCTGACTGGAAGGATCCAAATGGTTCCTCACACCAGATACTTCTTATGGGCTATAAGGATGAAGCCATGCAGAGGTTTCTTCCGAAACAGGAGACCATGGGATTCGACGTTGAATCTGGCACGGTTCATGTGGGTTCGCTGGTTGCAAGGAACATACCGGAAGGATCGCCATTCATAATAACCGGGAGTGACGGCAGTCAATACTCATTCACAATAGCAAAAAGGCTTCAGGAAGGTCGTGGAATGATAGACCAGGGTGTAGCTTTCAACCTGGCGGACCTGCAGAATGTTCTTGCTATGCCGGGAAAAATTAACAAGATTGAAGCTCTTGGTTGCGTTTGCATGGATGGCAGGATTAACAATGCCCGCAAGCAGGTGCAGGCGATATTTGCCGACCTCGAGGTCACGGAAATCAGCAGCATTGCCGACGCCCGCGAGAACCAGCGCGTTATGATGAACAAGTACGGGGCTTTCATTATTCCGTTTATCCTCTTAACATGTCTGCTTATCACCGGACTCCTTTTCTACCAGAATATCCTGGCAAGGACAAAGGAGATCGGCATTCTCAAAGCGATGGGGACAGGAACTATTCAGATAATGGTTTTAATACTCTCCAAGGCTTTCATGCTGGGCCTTGCGGGCGGATTGGCAGGTTTCTTTGCAGGGACTGCGCTTGCTCAATATTTCGGAAGTGAAATATTCAGCTTTACAGCAATGAACATCAAACCGGTATGGAGCTTGTTTTTTGTCACGCTTGTGCTGTTCCCTGTTTTGTGGATGCTTGCAAGCTGGATACCTGCGCTTCTGGCTTCCAGGATCGATGCTGCAAAAACGTTAAGCGAGGAGTAACCCTCCCAATGTTGAATTATTGATGTGGAAAAATATGCTTGAAGTACGGAATCTGACGAAAAAGTACAAAAAAGGTCCAGAAATTTTTACTGCCCTCGACGATGTAAGTTTCGACATCTGTAAAGGGGATTTTGTAACTGTTACGGGCCACAGCGGGTCAGGGAAATCCACCCTCCTTCATTCAATAGGGGGACTTATTCATCCCGATAATGGATCTGTTAAGTTCGCTGGTCAGGATATTTACAGCCTTGGGACTAAGGAAACTGATGAATACAGGAAATTTAAAGTGGGCTTTATTTTCCAGCAGTTCCATTTGCTGCCTTATCTTACAGTTTCCGAGAATATAAGAATGGCTTGCCATAATGAGAAGCAGGTTAAAAAGACAAGGCTTTATCTCGATGAATGTTCTCTTTCGGGACAGAAGGATAAATACCCTTCCGAGCTGAGTGTTGGCGAAAAGCAAAGGGCGGCATTCATAAGAGCGATAATTTCTGATCCGGAACTGCTTCTTGCAGATGAACCCACAGGCAACCTCGATCCTGAGAACAGCAGGGTTCTTATCGATCTCATAAGAGAATTCAACAGGAAAGGAGGGACTGTGGTGCTTGTCTCCCACGATCAGCCTGCAATCCAGTACCAGACGAAATCCCTGAAACTCCAAAAAGGAAAGATTGTTTTATAATTATTGCCATGAGGATATTTTCATTGTTTTGTTTTGCAGCTTTTCTAGCATTCACAACATCGTGCTCTCAGAAGGAACAGCATTATACCTTTGAAGATTTTGCAGCAGTTCCGAAGACCGATGTTCATCTTCATATTAATTCGCTGAACCCTGTCTTTTTGCAGCTGGCGGAGAAAAATAACTTCAGGGTTGTATCGCCGAATGTCGACTCGCGCCTGCCGGTAAGTGAACAACTCGATACTGCATCAGCTCTGAAAAAACTATGGCCGGGACGTTTTGCTTTTTTCGGCACATTCTCCGTTGACAGCTTCGGGAAGCCGGATTTTGCCAATGAAGTGATCTCAGTTATAGACAGATGCATCCAGAACGGGGCAAGTGGCATCAAGATATGGAAGAACATAGGAATGGTGCTCCTGGATAGCACAGGAAGATATGTAATGGTCGATGATCCTGCCTTTGATCCGATTTTCAAATACATGGAATCAAAGAAGATCAGGGTGATGGGCCATCTTGGCGAGCCGAAAAATTGCTGGCTGCCATTTAGTGAAATGACGGATACTTCAAATTTGAGGTACTATAAGTCGAATCCTCAATATCATATGTATCAGCACCCTGAGGCTCCGTCGTACGAGGACCAGATAAATGCTAGGGATAACCTTCTCAGGAAATATCCCGAACTGGAATTCACCGGGGCGCATTTCGCAAGCCTGGAATGGAACGTAGATGAAATTGCCCGCAGGCTCGACTCTTTCCCGAACCTTACAGTTGATATGTCGGCAAGGATGGGACATCTTCAGTATCAGTCGATAGCAGATTACGAAAAAGTGAGGAAATTTCTCGTTAAGTACCAGGACAGGATACTTTACGGAACTGATATTACTGTCAACTCAATGGAAAAAAACCCTGGAGCAAGGGCACAGCAGATATATGACAGGTGGGTTTCGAACTGGGTATACCTGGCAACCGATTCGACACAAAAAATAAATAATCTTCCAGGGGAAGTCAGGGGTATGAACCTGTCAAAAGAGACGATCGATAAGATCTTCAATTCCAACGCAAATAAGTTTTTCTGAACCAACCCTCGTTCACCGGGGGTTATTCAGATTTTGCCATGTTCGTAGCAATAATTGTGTACAAATTGAGTGCGCGGTAGACAATTGGTTCCGGGGGAATCCGCGATAAACCAATTGGAGGATACGTATAAATACCACATCATTATAGGTTTAAACCGTCTTCCTTATGAATATGCAGGAAGCTATTTTTGTTAAACTTTTAACAGATAGGTTAAACGAATGGGAAAGCTCCGCGACCTTCTTGAAAAGGATATCAGATTCGAGGAAGGGCTTAATGCCTGCATGAACTGTGGCGTTTGTACGGCAATATGCCCTGCTGCAGAGTTTTACAATTATGATCCCCGCAGGATAGTCGATACAGTCCAGATTGGCGATGAAGGTGAGATTGAA
>JBLNAO010000165.1:0-3300 GCA_050259395.1 Chloroflexota bacterium | reverse complement strand
ATACATCCTTTCGTAATATTTCTCATAATCTCCCGACAACACGTTTTCGAGCCAGTTAGTGTTCAGGAGATACCAGTCCACAGTCTTTTCGAGTCCTTCGGCAAAAGATGGAATTGGCAACCAGCCAAGCTCTCTCTGGAGCTTTGACGAGTCTATGGCGTACCTCATATCGTGTCCCGGACGATCGGTTACATAGGTAATAAGCTTTTCAGAGGCGCCGGTTTCCCGGTTGAGCTTCCTGTCCATTATGCTGCAAAGAAGCATTATAAGGTCGATATTCTTCCACTCGTTGTTACCACCTATGTTATAGGTATCGCCAACATTTCCCCTGTGAAAAATAAGATCGATTGCCGTGGCGTGATCTTCTACATAGAGCCAGTCGCGGATGTTCTCGCCTTTGCCGTAGACAGGAACAGGTTTGTTGTTTTTGATGTTGTTGATTGCCAGGGGGATCAGCTTCTCGGGAAATTGATTTGGACCATAATTATTAGAGCAGTTGGAAACGACCACCGGAATTTTGAATGTGTGGTGGTAAGCCCTCACCAGGTGGTCTGAGCTGGCTTTCGATGCGGAATACGGGCTTCTTGGATCGTAGGCTGTTTTCTCAGTGAAATAGCCTTCTTTACCGAGAGAACCGAAGACCTCGTCGGTTGAAATGTGGTAAAACAGCCTGTCTGAAAAATCGTTTTTCCACTGTTCACGGGCTGCATTCAGCAGATTCACTGTGCCAACAATGTTTGTAAAAACGAATTCATCAGGACTTGTGATGGACCGGTCAACATGCGATTCGGCGGCGAGGTGGATGACACCGTCGAAATCATATTTGCCGAACAGCTTTAATACGGCATCCTTGTCGACTATGTCTGTTCTTTCGAACCTGTAGTTTTTTTCAGCTTCTACATCTCTGAGATTCTCCAGGTTGCCGGCATAGGTCAGTTTGTCGGCATTTACGATAAGGTAGTCAGGGTAGTTTCTCACAAACCTCCTTACAACATGTGAGCCGATGAACCCGGCTCCGCCCGTTATCAGGATCTTTTTCTTCATAGGTTTATTTCTTTTTCTTTCTTATTGCATTTTCCCAGTCCCAGGCCGTCTTCATGGCGTCATCGAGGGAGCTGAATGTTTTCCATCCCAGTTCTTTGTTTGCAAATGCCGGATCAGCCCAGATCTTTTCAATATCGCCCGGCCGTCTCCCCACAATTTTATACCTTAGCTTAACTCCGGATACACGTTCAAAGGACTTGATAGCCTCAAGGACAGAGACACCTTTGCCTGTGCCAAGATTGAAAATCTCGTAATTCATTTTGTTTTTTCCTTCAAGAAGCCTTTTTACTGCAACAACATGAGCCTTTGCAAGGTCGACAACATGCAGATAGTCCCTTATGCAGGAGCCATCGGGCGTGTCGTAGTCATTTCCGAACACCTTCAGCTCATCCCTCAGGCCTATTGCAGTCTGGGTGATATAGGGAACAAGGTTTTCGGGAACACCCCTGGGAAGTTCACCAATAAGAGCAGTAGGATGAGCTCCGATCGGGTTAAAATACCGCAATGCTATCGCCCTGATATTTTTATCAGAAGCAGCAGTATCCCGTATGATGGCTTCTCCCACCTGCTTGGTGTTGCCGTAGGGTGAAGTGGCAGGCTGAAGCGGTGCATCCTCGGTTACAGGAAGATTTTCAGGCTGGCCGTAAACGGTACAGGAAGATGAAAAAACAAAGCTTCCTGTACCATATTTCTTCATACTTTCCAGCAGGTTCATGAGAGAAACAAGATTATTCCTGTAATACTCAAGCGGCTTATTCACCGATTCGCCTACAGCCTTGTAAGCAGCAAAGTGGATTATTGCCGCAAGATCGTTGTTCCTGCTGAAAAAATCATCGACTTTTTCCCTGTTGCAAAGATCAAAGACTTCAAGCCTGGGCCTTACTCCTGAGATCTGTTCGATTCTTTTGAGAACCTCCTCTTCGGAATTATACAGGTTATCGATAATTACAACTTCGAATCCTTCCGCTATCAGCTCGACTGCAGTGTGCGAGCCGATGTATCCGGTTCCGCCGGTAACCAGTATTTTTTTCTTCATTGTTTCAGAGACTCCAGTATGTGTGTTCCTTAATTTTTCCTCTCAGCACACCTTTTACATCAACAACAAGTCCATGCTCCGTCAGGTGTTTGCTGAACCATGCTTCGTCAAGGCTAAGATACTGTTTATGGCTGACAGCAAGAATAATTGCATCATATTTTCCGTGAGGCTCCTTCAGCATGTCGATATTATATTCCTCCTTCACCTGGTGATGATCGGCTGCAGGGTCGACTACATCGACCTTCACTCCGAAATCGACAAGCTCCTTTATAACGTCAGCAACCTTGGAGTTACGGATATCGGTAACATCTTCCTTAAAAGTAATTCCCAGGATTAGCGCTTTCGCATGGAATGGGTTCTTTCCTGCTGCGATCAGTTTTTTAACAGTCTGTTTGCCAATATAGCCACCCATGCTGTCGTTGACAAAACGACCTGAATCAATCATTTGTGGATGATATCCCAGTGCTTTTGCCTTGAATGACAGATAATACGGATCGACGCCAATGCAATGTCCGCCTACAAGACCGGGATAAAATTTAAGGAAGTTCCATTTGGTTCCTGCTGCCTCGAGGACTTCGAAAGTATTGACGCCAAGCCTGTTGAATATGATTGACAGCTCGTTCATGAATGCGATGTTGATATCGCGCTGGGTGTTCTCGATGATCTTTGCCGATTCCGCAACCTTGATCGAGCTTGCACGGTGAACCCCGGCCTGAATTATAAGCTCGTAAGTTTTGGCAATGTTCTCTGCAGCTTCGGCATCACATCCGCTGGTGACCTTCACTATCTTGGTGAGAGTGTGGTTCTGGTCACCCGGGTTGATCCTCTCGGGCGAGAATCCCACTTTGAAATCCTGGCAGAACTTAAGCTGTGAGAACCTTTCCAGAACGGGGACACAGTCCTCCTCCGTGCAGCCAGGGTAAACGGTGGATTCATAAACTACATAATCGCCTTTCTTCAGGATCTTCCCGACGGTCTCTGATGCTTTGAGAACAGGGGTCAGGTCCGGAAGGTTGTAGATATTTGTAGGCGTCGGAACTGCAATGATGTGGAAAGATGCCTGCCTGAGATCTTCAGGGTTGCTGGTGAAAAGGATATTTGCTCCGCGGAATGCTTCTGAGGTCAGCTCATTACTTGGATCGATTCCTTTCTTCATCAGTTCAACTCTTTCAGGCTTGATGTCGAAGCCAACAACCTGAATCTTCTTTGCAAATTCCAGC
>JBLNAO010000164.1:0-8230 GCA_050259395.1 Chloroflexota bacterium | reverse complement strand
ATTCCCCGTAAAGAACATGAGAATCTGCCGAATATGTGATCATCACTGATCCATCCTTTGAGGCACCTTTGGTGACAAGGAAATTTGTGCAGGCATTTGTTATCTGTTCCGGTAATAATCCCGTGAGCATTATTGCCAGGATCACTGCTGTAATTTTCTTCATAAACATTATTTATAATTCTGATAATATGATTGAAATAGAATTTTCAAAGATATCAGGTTTACATGAAACTGCAAACAATGGTTATTACGCTCAATATCAAAACAATCAGATGTTATTGAGTATGTTTTGGACCTTTACAATTAATTCAGGATCTGCAACTTTCCTCGAATATTCAGGCAATCCGGGAATGCCACCCATATTTATGTCTTCCTTTTTGAAAGTCATTTTGCTTTCAATGATCTTTCTTCCTGTCAGATGAAATTCTTTTGCACCTGTCAACCTTGCAATCATTTCAATATTGGAATCATCCAATCCGCTACCCGGCATGACAATGAGCCTATCCCCGGCAATTTTCACGAGATTAGCAAGAAGGTGCACACCTTCAGCAGCTTTATTTTTCTGTCCGGAAGAAAGCAATCTTGTTGCTCCGGTTGAAATTACATCCTCAATTGCTTTGTATGGGTCATTGGTCATGTCGTATGCCCGGTGAAATGTCACGGGAAGAGGATGAGCGGCTTTAACAATCTCTGCAGTCCGTTTTATATCGATCGATCCATCAGCCTGAAGGATCCCCAGCACCACACCATCAGCCCCAAGTCTCTTGCAGAACTCAACATCGCGCATCATAATATCATATTCAGGATCGTCATACAGGAAGTCACCACCGCGCGGTCTTACGATGACATTCATCCGGATTTTTAAAAGATCCCTTATCATGGCGATTGTGCCGCAGGAAGGTGTCGTACCGCCTTCAATGAGGTTGTCACATAATTCGATCCTGTCGGCTCCTGAATTCATGGCATTCAGTGCAGATTGCACTGAATCGCAGCATATCTCCAATATGTGTTTCATTTTATCTCTGAATAAGACATTAATCCATCAATTGCGTCAGCCAAAGCCGGTTAAAAGTAAAAAAAAATTCGTATAATTGCGGGAACGAAAATCTTAGACATTATGAAACCAACTCTCTTAGTCCTCGCAGCGGGAATGGGCTCACGTTATGGTGGTAACAAGCAGCTCGATGAAGTAGGCCCTTCCGGTGAAACAATTATAGATTATTCAATTTACGATGCAATCCGTGCAGGATTCGGCAAGATAGTCTTTGTTATCCGTCGCGACATAGAGGAGCAGGTTAAGGAAAGATTTGTTAAAAAGTTGAAAGGCAAGATAGATGTAGACTATGTTTTCCAGGAAATAACAAATGTTCCTGAAGGTTCAATAGTCACTCCTGAAAGGGTTAAACCCTGGGGGACTAGTCATGCTGTAATGGTTGCTGACAAAAAAATCAAGGAACCATTCGGTGTTATCAATGCTGATGACTATTATGGTTTCGAATCATACAAAACACTTCATGATTTTCTTGTTAACGACAAGGATCCGAATTGTTACTGCATTGTCGGGTATAAGATGGGTAACACTCTTTCCGACCACGGGACTGTTAACAGGGGGGTCTGCAATGTTGATGAAAAAGGTTTGCTGAAGAATATTGTCGAAGTATTAAAGATCGAAAAGACACCAACCGGAGCGAAGGCTCCTGCTCCCGATGGCAGTGAAACAAAGTATACTGGCGATGAAATTGTTTCAATGAATCTTTTCGGCTTCAAGCCATCATGCTTTGATGTTCTTCACGAGGATTTCAGGGAATTTATTGCTAAACACGGAATGGATCCGAAATCTGAACTTCTGATTCCTGCCACTCTTGACCGTTACATTAAAAAAGGTGCAATAACAATAAAGGTGCTGATGAGTAATGAAAGGTGGTTTGGAGTAACATACCGTGAGGATAAGCCTTTTGTTGTTGAGAGCATCAGGGAAATGGTAAAGAGGGGAATATACCCGGAATCGATTTATTAATTTCAAATTCGAAATCCGAAATTAAGCTACCAGGTAAAATTACAATTATAATGACTCACATTATCCCTGTTATCAGTCACTTCCAGGGTTAAAGTGTGTTTTGCTCCCTTTGTAATGTATTTTGGATCGAAGGAGTAGATAAGAGCTGTATTCTTTGGATCATATTCGAACAAGGCCCATTTTCCGTCAATTTCAGGTTCGTACGATTTTATTCCTGAAAAATCATCTTTTATCCTGATTCTGATCTCTTTCCTTCCCGACAGGTCAATTCCGGAACTCAGTCCTGATGCAGTAATCGTAGGTGCAATGGTGTCGATTCCAACAAAGAATTTTCCGAAGGAAAGAACATCCGCCTTAACAAAACCCTCATTGAAGGTGCTGTTGACAGGAGTCTTGCTCATATTGTCATTGAGCTGAACGAGGAGCATTTTTGACTCCATCCCTTTTGGAATTACAGTCGGTTTTATTGATAGCGAAAAAGCTTTCTGGACAGGGGTGTATTTATTGTGAACTGAATGAAGGTCAGAAAGCATTATGGGGGTTGCCGGACTTTTCCTGTAGGAGAACAGCAATGTATCATATAATGCACCAGCTGGGATGCTTATTGCAATGTCTTCAGCTGTAAACCTGTTGACCTTGTTGTAAGGCATTATGGTTACATTTTCTGCCGAAGGCGCTGCCTGCCTGGCAAGTTTTTCAGGAGTTGACCTGACTCTGAATGTTAAAGTTGATTTATTGTTATTTGCGTCAGAGACAACAATATTTATCAGGTGTGTTTTGTCATCGCTGAAATTGAAAACACCCCTGTTGAGCATAGTCTTATAGGCAGTAAGCTTATCGTTTGGCAAAGCGAAAAGTTTCTCTATGCGGATGTTATCCTTCATATATGTTTCGTAGTCCATATGGCTGTTCACATATCTTGATTCAGTAAAGGCAAATCCATCCATAACATATTTGAAAATCGCCATGCTGTCTATTTCGAGAGTAATCGAGTAGGCAGCACAGTAATTGGTTGCCCCGTTGAGAAGATCATGAATCTTGATGCCGAAACCGGTATTGCCGCTAAGAACCAGTGTCTTTTCATCTGAGAGGGAATACCTGCCTGAGCTTCCCTTCACATTCAATATCACTTTTGAGTGGTTACTGTTAATATATGAACCTGTACAAACCGGATATATTGCAACCTTTTCAATTACCGGCGCAATATTGTCAGAAGCTCCTACTTCAAAGAGAAGTGGATTAACAGGAAGCTCTGAATCTGTTTCCCTGACTTCGTAGTGCAGATGCGGTCCTCCCGAACTGCCTGAATTCCCTGTCCATGCGATCAGTTCACCCTGTTTTACCGGAAATTTCTCTTTGGGTGGAAACAGAGTTACAGCAAAGCTTTTCCTCTCATATTGCAGCGACTTCACATAGCTCTCAATTTCAGGTGTGAAACGCTCCAGATGTGCATAAACAGTAGAATAACCAGAAGGATGTTTGACATACAATGCTTTTCCAAAACCTGTTGGTGAAACACTTATCCTGTATATAAAACCATCTGCACTGGAGACAACTTCTTTTCCTGTTACACCCTGGGTTTTAATGTCGATTCCGGAATGAAAATGATCAATCCTGAGCTCCCCGAAATTTGAAGAGAGCTGGACAGGTATTTTTACAGGGGGGACAAAGATGTTTTTATCTTTGGGAGCATGGTTTAATACATTGAAAATGAATAGGCTGAAGAAAATATATCTGAAGAGGATCATAATAATTGAAAATATGTTGCAAAACTATACTTCCGGCTGATACAGACAAACAAATTCAATTAATTTTTTGAAAATATCATTTAGTATACTAATTTTGTCCTAAAGATTTTTGATATGTCCGGTCAGGGTTATGAAGAGTTGATAATTTTGAACAGGAAACTGGATGAATTATTGATAAGATATAATGGCCTGAAGACTGAAATACAGGATACAAGACACGTAAATGAAGAACTTAAAGCCATGCTTCAGGAACGTGAACGTACCATAAAGGAATTGGAAATTAAATACGAAAGAGTTAAATTATCAGGAGCATTGTTGGGAGAAGGAGAGAATGCCGGAGAGGCAAAAAGGAAGTTGAATGATTTAGTGCGGGAAATTGACAAATGTGTTGCTCTTTTGAACAGATAAGATAAAGCAATGGATGATAAGCTTTCGATAAGAGTAAATGTAGCGGACAGGTATTATCCATTGAAGGTTGAACGGGAAGATGAAGAGAAGATTAGGAAGGCAGCCCGGATGATTAACGAGAAGGTGCTGCAGTACAAGCAGCGCTACTCAGACAAGGATGTACAGGATTTTTTGGCAATGGCCGCACTTCAGTATGTGATTAAGCTTAATGAGGAAGAGGAAAAACTCGAGAAAGATTATCTCCCGGATGCCCTAAAGGAACTTATCCAGAAACTGGATGCAGTTCTGGATGAAAAAGAGTAACAGACGTTCTTTTAAATAGAAATAAAGAAATTGCCCGCATCGTTTCTTCATTCATTTTTGAAACTCAACAGTTTAAAACTTTGGAGCAATCTTAATTCAGTCAGGACAGGCCGCATTCCGGTTCGCCGGAATTCCCGTTATGCGGGAACAGTGGAAGTCCAAACTGGGTTAGTAGCTTCAGCCATTCAGACATGGGGTTTTATAAAAGCTGAAGGAACTTTGCGGGTTTTTTATATATAAATTTTAACAGTAGCGATATTATTTGATGTTTTATGCTAAACTTTACAATTAATGACTTTAATAATAGGAACAATGAGTAACGGACTGATAATCATATTTTGTGCGCTTTCGCTCGTTATCGGTTTCGGCTTTTCCTACCTGGTATGGCAAACAGCCCTCAGGAAAAAAAGCAGGAAGATAGTTACCGAAGCCGAAGCTGAAGCCGAAGTAATCAAAAAGGAGAAAATACTTCAGGCTAAAGAAAAATTTCTTCAGCTCAAGACTGAGCACGAAAAGATAATCAATGAAAAAAATGGCCGGATAAACCAGGCCGAGAACAGGATAAAACAGAAAGAACTTACACTCTCGCAGAAGATTGAAGAGGCACAAAGGAAAAAGAATGAAGCAGAGACTTTGAAAGAAAGCCTTAATTCACAGCTTGAACTTATTGATAAGAAAAACGAAGAGCTTACAAGATTTCATAAACAGCAGGTGGAACAACTCGAGTCAATCTCAGGTTTTTCGGCAGAAGAAGCAAAAAATCACCTTATCGAATCCCTGAAGGAGGAGGCTAAGACAGGAGCAATGTCTTATGTGAATGAAATCCTCGATGAAGCCAAGATGACCGCCAATAAGGAAGCAAAAAGAATAGTTATCCAGACTATCCAGAGAGTGGCCGCAGAAAATGCGATTGAAAATGCTGTGACTGTATTTCACATCGAGTCAGATGAAATGAAAGGCAGGATAATCGGAAGGGAAGGAAGGAACATCAGGGCGCTTGAAGCCGCTACCGGTGTTGAGATCATTGTCGATGACACACCTGAAGCCATTGTTCTATCAGCATTTGATCCTGTACGGCGTGAAGTTGCCAGGCTTGCCCTTCACCAGCTGGTTACGGACGGAAGGATCCATCCTGCCAGAATAGAGGAGATGGTTGAGAAAACGCGCAAGCAGGTTGAGGAAGAGATACTTGAAGTTGGTAAGAGAACAGCTATTGACCTGGGAATTCACGGCCTCCATCCCGAGCTTATAAGGCTTGTAGGCAAAATGAAATACCGCTCTTCTTATGGACAGAATCTTTTGATGCACTCCCGCGAGGTTGCCAATCTTGCTTCAATTATGGCTGCAGAGCTCGGGCTTAATCCAAAACTCGCAAAAAGAGCCGGCTTGCTTCACGATATCGGTAAGGTACCGGATGATGAGCCTGAATTGCCGCATGCTATACTTGGAATGAAGATGGCGGAGAAGTACAAGGAAAAACCTGAAGTCTGCAATGCCATTGGTTCTCATCATGACGAAACAGAGATGACCACAATGATAGCGCCTATAGTTCAGGTCTGTGATGCTATTTCCGGTGCCAGGCCGGGTGCAAGGAGGGAGGTTGTCGAATCTTACATCAAGAGGTTAAAGGAGCTTGAATCACTCGCTCTTCAGTATCCGGGTGTTATGAAAACCTATGCCATCCAGGCCGGACGAGAGCTCAGGGTAATAGTAGGAGCTGAAAAGGTATCTGATAAGGAAGCAGAGAACCTTTCCTACGAAATAGCAAGAAAGATACAGAACGAGATGACCTATCCCGGACAGATAAAAATTACGGTTATAAGAGAAACAAGAGCTGTTAATTATGCTAAATAGCTGATTAACACTTAATGAAGTAAAAAACGGCACCTTATGATTTAAGGTGCCTTTTTTATAGTTTTTCATAACACATAATTTCTATATTTGTCTTCCGATAAAGGTTATGAATCTCAATGCCTGCAATTAAGCTTCTAAATATAGTTGGTGCAAGACCTCAGATCATTAAGGCTTCAGCCATCAGCAGGGCAATCAGGAATAATTTTTCAGATGCTGTTACTGAAATCATCGTTCACACCGGTCAACACTACGACAAGGAAATGTCCGATGTGTTTTTTGATGAACTGGAGATACATAAACCACATTATAACCTTGGTGTAGGTTCGGCAGGTCACGGCCGGCAGACATCGATGATGATAACCGGGATTGAGGAGATTCTGCTCAATGAGAAACCTGATTGCGTTGTACTTTACGGTGATACAAACTCCACTCTTGCAGGTGCAATTGCCGCTTCAAAATTGCATTTCCCGGTTATTCACATTGAAGCAGGATTACGGTCATTCAACAAAAGAATGCCTGAAGAAATTAACAGGATTGTCAGCGACCATTGCTCGACACTATTGTTTGCACCAACAAATTCGGCTTTCAAGAACCTCATGACTGAGGGCTTCAAACCCGAGAACAGCCCTTCTTTTACAATAGATAATCCTAAAATATATCTGACAGGGGATATAATGTATGACAATACATTGTTTTTTGCCAGGCTTGCCGAAAACAAAAAAAGAACATTCCTGGATCAACTATCAGTTAACAAGAACAACTTTGTGCTTGTCACAATCCACAGGGATTCAAATACTGACGACAGAGACCGGCTGAAAAGCCTGCTTTCTACATTAAGGAGTCTTGCAGAAACCAATCAGATCATCATGGTTATGCCTTTTCACCCGAGGACAATTCATACCCTTAAAACCAGTATCCCGGATTTTTTTAAAGAAATTTCAACTTCCCAGTATATCAGAATAATTCCGCCTGTCTCATTTCTGGAGATGACCATGCTGGAGAAGCACAGCAGGATGATCATAACGGATTCCGGCGGAGTCCAAAAAGAATCGCATTTTTTTAAGAAACCATGCCTGGTTCTCAGGAAGGAAACAGAATGGGTGGAACTGGTGCAGAATGGAACTGCAAAGCTCGTTGATGCTGATCCTGAATTGATTACTGATGAATTCAATCACTTCCTGAAAAACGGCACTTCATTTGAATTTCCTTCATTTTACGGAGATGGAAAAGCTGCGGAATTTATACTGAGAGAAATCATAATGATGTTTGAAAAAGAGTAATATTTTTATAACAAGATCTGCCTGAAAATCGCTAAATTGCCTTTTTATATAACACTGATGGAAAAGACATTAAAGGAAAAGAAGGTTCTTGTAACAGGAGGAGCGGGTTTTATTGGTTCAAATCTCGTCGGAGCATTGCTTGAATCTGGAAATTACGTGACTTGTCTTGATAATTTCTCCACAGGGAAAAGGCAGAATATTAAGGATTATCAATCTAATGACAGGTTCAGGCTGATTGAAGGCGATATACGAAACTATGAGGATTGTGTGAAGGCAATCGATGGAAATGAGATAGTTTTCCATGAAGCCGCCCTGGGCTCCGTTCCTCGTTCCATCAAGGATCCGGTTACAACAACGGATGTCAATATCGGCGGATTCGTTAAGATGCTGTTTGCTTCGAAGGAAGCGGGCATAAAAAGATTTATTTACGCTGCAAGTTCTTCCACTTACGGAGATCATCCCGACCTGCCCAAGGTTGAGGAAAAGATAGGAGCACCACTGTCTCCCTATGGAATTACGAAATATGTAAACGAGCTCTACGGAGCGAACTTTGCCAAAACCTATGGAATTGATGTAATCGGATTGAGGTATTTCAACGTATTCGGCAGACGTCAGGACCC
>JBLNAO010000163.1:0-7780 GCA_050259395.1 Chloroflexota bacterium | reverse complement strand
CGATTGCGCCAGAAGATGCAGGAGGTTATGTCTGTCGCAATGAATTTCCAGAAACAGGGGAAATTTTACCAGACGGATGTTGGATTGTATTACTTTAAAAGCCCTCTCATATTCGGTTTGTGGTACAGGGGAATTCCTTTCGTAACATCACAGGCAGGAGATGCTGTAATCGGGCTGGTAGGCATCAAGACAGATCAGCTTCATATAGGCTACAGTTACGATTTTACAATCTCGAACCTGATTTCAAGCACTTCAGGAGCCCACGAGATATCTCTTGTTTATGAATTCAACAACATGTCGCTCGGGCAGCAGCGCAGACGCATAAGGGCAATCCCTTGTCCCGAATTCTGATGATGCCTCCTCATACAATGCCTTAAAATTTAAGCGGGAATTATTGTCATTTATTAATTTGCTTATATTTGCGGCTACTTTATGTTTAATAAAAAAACTAATTAATCAAGATGAAGAATCTGACACTAGGCCTTGTGGCTGTTCTTTTCCTGGCTGTCGCCGGACTTTATATACTTCACTTCACCGGACGCAACAAGGCGGAACAGCCTGTTCAAACTTCAACTGCTCCTTCAGGATCAATAGCTTATGTTAATATTGATTCGGTAATATTCAAGTTCGACATGTTCACCGATAAAAGGAATGATCTTGAAACCAAGCAGAAAAGTGCAGAAGCTGAGCTTAATTCAAAGGGCACCCAGTACGAAAGAGGCATTAAGGATTACCAGGATAAAGTCACCAAAGGTCTTGTGACAAGGGCAACAGCTGCAGACATGGAGACGGCTCTCACACGTCAACAGCAGGAACTCATTTCCCTTCGCGACAAGCTTCAGACAAATCTGATGGAAGAGGAGCAGGTGATGAACAGGCAGATTCTTGATTATATTACAAAATACCTTGAGGAAAACAAGTCACAGTTCCCTTACCAGTTCATCTTCGGTAAAAGCTTTGGGAGCGTTGTCCTTTTTGGCGACAGTGCACTCGATATAACCAACCAGGTTCTGGCCGGACTGAATCAGAAGTACCAGGGAGAGAAGAAATAAACCATGGGGTTCGCCTCAGCATGGCTCAGGGAAAAAGCAATATTCCCGGCGTTTATTCCCGAAAAGCCGGATGCTGATACAGGAATCATCATTGTTGTTCCGGCTTATAATGAGTCAGGTATAGCCACAATGCTCGATTCGCTGGCAAAATGTGAAAAGCCAGGCTGCGGAACAGAAGTAATTGTAGTTGTGAATGCCCCGGCAGATGCTCCTGAGGAGCACAAATCCGGAAACAGGGATACGATCAGGAATATTGAGAGCTGGAAAAAACAGAACAGCAACTGTTTTTTCCAGCTCTTTTATTTTGAAACATTGCATGAGATGCAGGACTGGGGTGTTGGTCTTGCAAGAAAATCCGGAATGGATGAGGCATTAAGGCGTTTCAGCGAGGCCGACAAACCCGAGGGTGTAATACTTTGCCTCGATGCAGACTGCACGGTTGCCCCTGACTACCTTGTTGAAGTGTTCGAGGAATTGTACCGGAAGAAAGACAGATCTGCATGCTCAATTTACTTCGAACATCCTATCATGGGAAACGCATTCCCGGGAAATTTCTACAGAGCGATCGTTTTGTATGAACTTCACCTGAGGTACTACTACCAGGGTCTTTGCCACTCAGGTTTTCCCTATGCATTTCAGACTACAGGTTCTGCCATGGCAGTGAAGGCAGTTACTTATATGAAAGCAGGAGGAATGAACCGAAGACAGGCAGGTGAGGATTTTTATTTTATCCAGAAGCTTGTGCCTGCAGGTGGTTATTTTTACCTGAATTCAACTGCTGTATACCCCGCAGCAAGAACCTCTAACAGGGTTCCTTTCGGCACCGGCGCCTCGATGGAAAAACTCACAAAAGACGAGAATCCCTCCTTACTGACCTACAAATTCGAGGCATTCACAGAATTGAGGACGACATTTTCGATGCTGAAGGAATTCCATGAATCAGAAAAGGAGCGTCTGGCCGTACAATATTCCAAATTACCTGCCGGCATCAAGATGTTCATCGGTCAGGATGAATGGTCTTCCAAAATCACGGAAATACAAAGCAATACAAAAGGATTCCTTTCTTTTCAGAAGAGGTTCTTTGCCTGGTTCAACATGTTCAAAATTGTGAAATACCTGAATTTTGTTCATCAGGGATTTTTTAAAAAGGTGGCTGTTGAGCAGGCTGCAGCGGAATTGCTCGCCAATTCAGGAATTCCCGGGGAATCAGGCGATTCAGCCGAAATACTTGAAATATTCCGTTCCCTCGAAAGGGGCTTTTAATTGTTTTTTCTCCTGATCTGGCGCTCTTCCTGTGGGGTGAGGATTATATAAAGATCTTCATCAGGCTTTTTCATCCTATATTGTTCGCGTGCGAACTTCTCAAGATTCTGGTTGTCTGTTTTAAGTTCGTTCAGCTTCCTTCTGTCAGTCTCAATCCTTTTTGTGTAATACTCCTTTTCGGATTTCAGCTTCCTGAGCTCTTTCATCTCCTTGAACCGGGCAACAAGATTATTGGAATCGAAGAGCAATACCCAAACGACGAAGACTACAATCGTCAACACGTACTTGTTCCTGAGAACAGGAGGGATCTTATCTGCAATCTTTAACCTGATCATCCTTACAAAACTACATATTTTTTAATCATCCGCCACTCATAAGGTAGAGCATTTGCACCTCATCTCCGTCGCTTATGACAGTCGATTCGTATCTGTCTTTGGGTATGAGTCTTCCATTAATTTTTACAATCCTCATCTTATAGGTGAATTTTTTTTTCAGGAGCATTTCATCGACGCTCAGGGTCTCTTCAGGAAATTCCTCGGGTCTGTTGTTCAGCAATATCCTCATAGTCATTTTTTGTTCATGAGAAGTTCCAGTACCATGTTTGCCTGCATGTTCGCAGCTATTCCCACGCGGGGAGCCAGCATCGGCGTTTCATTTGAGTCTTCTGATGTTTCGTCTCCGCAAACATAAAGAGTATCATCGATTTTTCTGCAATGGAGTTCATTGTTTTTTCCCCATCCTGCAAGACCTGAACCTGCAACTACGGGTACGTTCTTCAACTTTGACTGCACGGCAGAAATAAGCATCTCTTTCATCTCCGCTGAATCGAGAGCTTCCACGATAACATCGCATTCACTGAAAATTAAATGGGCATTATCGGCAGTAAGCCTTTCTTTATGTGTCACTAACCTGATTTCCGGGTCGATTGCGCTTATGTTTTCCTTTAGTGCATCCACCTTATGCATGCCCAGCTGCCGCCTGAAATAATATTGCCTGTTCAGGTTTGAAATATCGATAACGTCAAAATCGCAGACGACCAGTGTTCCTACACCGCTCCTGGCAAGTGCAACGCTGCAATTTGATCCGAGTCCGCCGGCACCTGCAATGCCAACCCTGAATCTGGAAAGGTGGGATTTTATCCTGCTGAAGCCCATTTTAGAAAATATATTGCATAAAAATAATTAATCCCCAGGATTTACCGGTCGGCCTTGATGCTTATAACACTCTGATTAAAATCATATTAATCGGCTAAATTATATTATAATTTTGTAAAAAGTCCGGCAATCTAAAATCCGAAATCCGCAAATTGATAAAAGTATGACTACAGCAGCCATCAAGTCAAGGCACAAGATACTTAAAAGATGGGACTATGACTGGAAACCATTAAGCAGGGGATATACTGACAAGATCCTCTATATCAACGTGGGGACTGGCGAAATCAGGGAGAAGGATGTACCGCCTTTGATGAAGGAGAAATTCATCGGAGGCAAGGGCTATGGCCTCAGGCTGCTTTGGGATGGAACCAGGCCGGATACTGCATGGGATGATCCCGACAATGAGATCGTCATCTCTTCGGGTCCTGTGGGTGGCATCACTCAGTATTCAGGAACCGGAAAATCGCTGGTTGTGAGCATCTCTCCCCAGACAAACTCCGTGATGGACAGCAATGTCGGTGGTTTCTTCGGGCCATTCCTTAAATTCTCAGGGTTTGATGCACTTGAGATACAGGGAAAATCGGCAAATGAAGTGATAGTATTTATTGATGGCATAAACCACACAATTGAAATATTCGAAGCGACTGATGACGCTATCGACAGTCATGTCCTCGCCGAGGAGCTTACAGAAAGGTTCGCGGACAATGAAAATGAAAAACGGAACATCGGTGTTGTCTCTGCTGGTACGGCGGCAGACCATTCTCTTATCGGTATGCTCAACTTCAGCTTTTACGATGCCCGCAGGAAAAAAGTGAGACTCAAACAGGCAGGCCGCGGAGGTATTGGATCGGTTTTCAGGAATAAAAAAATAAAGGCTCTCGTTTGCAAGATACCGGGTGTAAAAGGAAACCTGAATAACGTTGTTGATCTCGAGTCGCTTATGGAAAGAGGCCGGAGGTTCAACCGTGAGATCCGAGAGCTCGATGACAGTCAATGCCAGATGAGGCAGGTAGGTACAGCACACCTTATGGAAATCATGAATGACCATGACCTGCTTCCTGTTAAAAATTATAAATACGGGAGCCATCCTGATGCATTCAAAATTGATTCTTCAGTGTGGAAAAAGAACTTCACACAGAATGTGCCTGACGGATGCTGGATTGGCTGCAACATGTCATGTTCAAAAGGCATTGACGATTACGAAGTGCGTACCGGACCCTATAAAGGCAAAAAGGTGATTGTCGACGGCCCTGAATATGAAAATGCAGCCGGACTTGGAGCCAACTGCGGAATATTCGATCCGGGTTATATAATTGAAACAAACTTCTATTGCGACACCTACGGCATCTGCACAATTACATGGAGCACGCTGATGGCATTCGTAATGGAATGCTATGAGAACGGAATCCTGAACAAAGAAAGAACCGGTGGTCTGGAGCTCAATTTTGGAAACGCTGAAGCTGCCCTCGAAACACTTCACCAGCTGGCAAGAGGAGAAGGATTTGGGATCATTGCCGGTCTTGGGGTCAGAAAGATGAAGGAGATGTTCATCATTAAGGGATGGGGAGATCCTGCCTTCCTCAACGACATAGCCATGGAGAACAAGGGTCTGGAGTATTCGCAGTACATGCCAAAGGAGTCTCTTGCCCAGCAGGGCGGTTTTGCCCTGACAAACAAGGGGCCGCAACACGACGAAGCCTGGCTCATCTTCATGGACATGGTCAACAACCAGATACCGACATTCGAGAATAAGGCGGAAGCGCTTCATTATTTTCCAATGTTCCGTACCTGGTTCGGTTTGGTTGGATTATGCAAGCTTCCTTGGAACGATGTGGAACCAGAGAATAACGCCAAAACCGATGAACCTGCAAAGGTGCCGGAGCATGTGGATAATTATATTACGATCTATAAAGCTGTCACGGGCCTTGAATTCGACAGGAAGAGGCTGATTGAGGATTCTGAACGGGTCTACAATTTTCAGAGGGTATTTAACCTCAGGCGCGGCTATGGCAGGAGGGTACACGACAACCAGCCTTACCGTGCTGCCGGTCCTGTAACCGTCGAAGAATATGAATCACGAGCAGAAAGGTACGACAAGCAGCTTCGTGAGAAAGCCGGGGTAAACCCGGAAGGAAAAACCATCATCGAGAAGATGAAAATTCTCAGGCATTACCGGGAAGAGCAGTATGAACGCCTTAAGGATGCCGTGTATAAAAGAAGGGGCTGGAACAAAGACGGAGTGCCCACGATCGATTTCCTGAAAAAAATCGGAATGGATCTCCCCGAGGTCATCGGGGTTGTAAAGGATTTTCAATAATTAGTGTTAACTTTATCATTATCATGGCTTAGGTGAAATTAAAAGCAATTTTCTCCCTTTAAAGCCATGCCTCATTTTATTATTCTTAATTATGATCTCCTTCGAAGAGGCATATAAAATTGTTATGGCTTCGGCAAAAACGACCGGTGCAGAACGTATTCCTTTTACAAACGCTTCCGGGAGGATACTTGCAGAAGATGTTTTCAGCGATACTGATATGCCTCCTTTCAACAGGTCTGCAGTGGATGGGTATGCCTGCAAAACAGCCGATCTTGGCATGGATCTGGAAATGATGGAAGTGGTTGCTGCCGGGCGGGAGCCGTTGACGGAGGTGGGGACAGGACAGTGCTCAAAGATCATGACAGGGGCCATAGTGCCCGAAGGTTGCGACATCGTCTTCATGGTCGAGGACTCGGAGGTAATGCCCTCGGGAAAGATCAGGTTCACCGGTACAAGCCTTAAACCAAATATTTCAATCCAGGGAGAGGATGTAAAAAAAGGACAGCTTGTACTTGAAAAAGGGAAGCATATTCTACCCCAGGATATTGCTGTGATCGCATCATTCGGGCATGTGAGCGTGCTTGTTTCAAAGAAACCCGGAGTTGCTGTTATAAGTACAGGCGATGAAATAATCGAACCGGAGAATAAGCCGGCAAGGTCGCAGATACGGAACAGCAATGCTTATCAGCTCCTTGCTCAGACTGAGGCCGCCGGGGGTAGAGGAAAATATTACGGCATCGCACCCGACACAGGCGATACAGCATTTGAAATAATAAGCAGGGCCCTGTCAGAAAATGACATAGTTGTCCTGACAGGAGGTGTTTCAATGGGCGACTTTGACTTTATCCCGTCATTCCTTGCCAGAGCCGGAGTGAAGATTCTTTTTAACCGGATTAACGTTCAACCGGGTAAACCGACCACTTTCGGCATTCATCCGAAAGCTATTGTCTTCGGACTTCCGGGCAATCCTGTTTCATCCTTTATACAGTTTGAAACTCTGATAAAACCTGTCATCAGGAAGATGTCTGAAAGCAATCAGAAACAGTATTCATTTGAACTTCCCCTTGGTGTCAAATACGAAAGGAAGTCAGCTTCGAGGATGGGCTGGATACCAGTCAGGCTATCAGCAAAAAATGAGGTAATCCCTGTTGAATATCATGGCTCTGCACATATCACTTCACTTTCATATTCCGACGGTATTATTTCCATAATGCCGGAAGTAACTTCACTTGAAAAAGGAACCCTGGTTACATACAGGCCATTTTAAAAACTCTTATATGAACCTTCCGGAAGTATTTGAAGTAATCATCATCACGCTCAGCGACCGCGCTGCCAAAGGTGAGTACCAGGATCTCAGCGGGCCAAAGATCAGGGAAATGATCTCGGATTTTTTTACAGACAAAGGATGGCAGTTCAATGTAACGCTAAGGCTTATTCCCGATAACGGGGTGATGCTCAGCGATCTGCTGATTTATTCTTTCGTCAGGTACAATATTATAATCACAACGGGTGGAACTGGGATCGGCCCCAGGGACATCACTGTCGACACTGTAATGCCGCTTCTCACAAAAGAAATACCCGGAATAATGGATTACGTGAGGATAAAATACGGAGCTCAGAACCCGGGCGCGCTGCTGAGCAGGGGAGTGGCAGGAATTGCAGGCAAATCGCTGATCTATACATTACCGGGGTCGGTGAAGGCAGTTGAAGAATACATGACAGAAATCATCAGGACCCTCTCTCATACCCTGGAGATGCAATACTCAATAGATACACATCCGAAACATTAATCGGAGATCCGGTTAAGAGTATTCTGAACTGCCGTGCCAATGAGCCGGTCGTAACGTTCACGGGGATTCCTGTAATATATCAGCACCAGGTAGTCGTTTTCTGTTTCGTAATGGTTCCCTTCAAACGGTCCTGTTATTCCTGTGCCTGATCCATTTTTGAGAAAGACATATTCGTAATTATACCAGCCCTGCTTCAGCAACATT
>JBLNAO010000162.1:0-3339 GCA_050259395.1 Chloroflexota bacterium | reverse complement strand
CGATGCCCCTTATGATCTCATTGAAGCCTGAGGAAGAGCTGTTCGCAGGAGCGCCCCCCTGGTTATGATGAACGAAATATGATTTCCCGTACATCTCTTTTTTCTGCATGTCGGTGTATGCGGAAGGAACAGCAATCCAGAATACAAGGTAGATCAGGACGCCGGCGCCTCCCATTAAGGCGAAGAGTATAAAAAGTATCCTGAAGAGAACAGGATCGGTATTCAAATAGGCGCCCAGGCCACCGCAGACTCCGCTTATTACAGCATCGTTCGGGTTGCGGTAAAGTCTTTTTGGCATGGATCCGCCCGTTGATGGCTCCTCCGAGGGGCTGCCTGTTTCAAAATCTTCGGGTTTTCCGATTATAGAAATCATCGATTCCACATTCTGCCTGGTGATGACACCTGCCAGACCCTTCTGAGAACGGAATATTTCAGCGATTCTCGATTCCAGATCTTCTATAGTCTCGGGGCCGTCGGGTACATTCCTGAACCTGTTGTTGATTGCCTGGATATAATCGCGCAGAACTTTGAAGGCTTCTTCATCGACCTGAAAAAGGGAACCGCCCAGGTTGATATTGATCGTCTTATCCATTTTTTTATAGTCAGTTATTAGGTTAGATATTTTATTGCCTGGTTCTTATCAGGTTCACTGAATCAACAAGCTCCTGCCACGATTTGTCAAGATCGGCCAGATAGATCTGTCCTGCCTGGGTGAGTTCGTAATATTTGCGGGGAGGTCCCTGCGGTGATTCTTCCCACCTGTAGCTTAGCAACCCGGCATTTTTTTGCCTGGTGAGGAGAGGGTAAAGAGTGCCTTCGACAACTATCACCCTGGCTTCCTTGAGTTCCTTTATGATATCACTTGCGTAACATGAGCTTCTCGAGAGCACCGATAATATGCAATACTCCAGGATGCCCTTCCGCATTTGTGCCTTATTGTTTTCCAGATCCATGATTTAATGTATTTAAGTGTTCCGGTTCTATTTAAGTTCAGAGTTTCATATTCTTTCTTACCGAATCAAATTCCTTTTTGACGGCATCTTTTATGTTGTGTATATTCACAGAGCTTCCTTTCATCTCTATTTTCTGTGCTGTTGTTCTGGCTTCGGGAAGGACGATGTAGAGGATCAGATAAATCAGGATTCCGATACCACCGGCGAGAATGAGTGCGAGGAAGATTATCCTTATAATAAGGGGATCAATCCGCCAGTATGCTCCCATCCCGGCACAAACGCCACCGATTATCCGGTGATCGGGATCGCGGTACATCCTGTGGTAACCTGCTGAAGTGTACCTGTCATGCGAGGAAGAGGAGCCATCGTCATCCGAGATGTCTGCAGGGGTACCCATCACAGCAATCACCTGGTTGACATCTTCAATGGTTATAACCTGCTTGAAGCTGGTGATGCGCGCACGGAATAGCTCCGACATCCTGGCTTCAATGTCGGCGAGGATCTCAGAGGAGCTCTCTTCAGCCGCAAAATGAAGCTCCAGGTTCTTGAGATATCTCTTCAGCTCAGCGTACGCATCCTCGTCAATATTAAAGGAATAACCCCCGAGATTTATGCTTACTGTTAATTTCATAGTTCTGTTTATTATTTACTACTATCCGATACATACAACAATTCAATACAAAGATATATATAAATATTATTACTATGCAATACATAGTAGTATATTTTTTTAATTTATTTTTGGTGATTGATTTTTTTTCACAGAATTCCGATCTTATATGCAGAGACAGGGCTCAGACCTGTCTTTACATCTATGTACTACAACCGGTCGAATATCCCTGTCTGTCATCGGTTGATAATTCATATCTTTATGCAAAAATCCTGGCATGCAGAAAAAATACAAATGGGGGATCCTTGCGCCCGGCAAGATGTCTGCCAAATTCACAAGGGGATTGAGATTACTTGATAATGTGGAATTGTGGTCAGTCGGTTCACGTGACAAGAACCGCGCCCTTAAATTTGCCGATGAATTCGGTTTTGCAAAGGCTTATGGCAGCTATGAAGAACTTGCCTCCGATCCTGATGTTGAAATAATTTATATTGCCTCTCCCCATTCTTCTCATTATGAACATACAATGCTCTGCCTTAAAAACAGGAAGGCAGTGATTTGCGAAAAGGCATTTGCCCTTAACAGCAATGAAGCCTCGGCGATGATCGCAGAAGCTGAAAAACAGAAGGTGTTCCTGATGGAAGCATTATGGCCTCCATTCCAGCCCATGTACATAAAAGCAAAGGAGATCATCCACAGCGGAGCCGCAGGCAATATCGTTCACCTGAATGCCCGGTTTTCCTTTCAGCCTCCCTACGACCCTCTTGACAGGAAATTCAATCCGGCGCTTGGCGGAGGATCTCTCTCCGACATCGGCATCTACCCGGTTATCGATGCTTTATGGTTCATGGGTGTTCCCGATGAGATCGTTGCAAAAGCTTCGTTTGCCCCATCAGGATCGGAAGATTCAATAAGCATCATCTTCAGGTATGACGATGGTCGCATGGCCACTCTCTACAGCTCATTCAGGACAGTGGGTGGAATCGGGGTGGACCTCCTTTGCGAAAAAGGGAACCTGAGCTTCTCGCGTGCCCGCGACATGTCGCAAAGATTAAAGGTCTCCATTCACGATATGGATGAAAAGGAACATTCAGTGATGCCCGAGGGAATGGGCTATCACTATGAAGCCATGGAGGTGATGAAGTGCCTCGATGAAGGAAAGATCGAAAGCGATGTTGTGCCTCATTCCTTTACCCTCGGACTGATGAAGACTCTCGACAGGATCAGGGCAGCGGCAGGCATAGTTTTCCCTGGTGAATGACAGTGTATGGATCCCCGTGAGGATATATACAGGAAAAAGCTTTTGTTAAGCATGATCATTCCGGGGATCATCGTCTTCCTGATGTGGCTCGTAAAAATCTCAGAGGTGATACTTGATCTCGACCTCACCGGCGGCGGTATATTCCCGCTTGAGCTCAAAGGATTGCCCGGCATTATCTTTTCCCCTTTTATTCATGCCGATTTCAAGCACCTTTTAAATAATACCCTTCCTCTCTTTTTTCTTTCTGTTGCTCTCTTCTACTTTTTTTCTGACTCAGCGCTGAAAATATTCGGCTGGACCTACCTGCTCACCGGATTCTTCGTCTGGCTCGCGGGCAGGTCAGCCTGGCACATAGGTGCAAGCGGACTGGTTTACGGTCTCACCTCATTCCTCTTTTTCAGCGGCATTATACGAAAGCACCTCAGGCTGGCAGCTCTTTCAATGCTTATTGTTTTTCTCTATGGCTCGATGGTGTGGGGAATGTTCCCTGATATTTATAAGAATGTATCATGGGA
>JBLNAO010000161.1:0-33546 GCA_050259395.1 Chloroflexota bacterium | reverse complement strand
TTAACCTGGGCTTCGCCATCATTGACAATATTGCCTGTGCGGATTCCTGTTACAAGGTTAATATGTTCCTGGACATAGGGGTCTGTTACAGCCCATGTTTTATCGGGTGACTCTTTTTCCGGCATTGGATATTTCCAGATCTCTTCACCTTTGTTGTTATAGATATTCCCTTTTGCATTAGCATAACCCTCTGTTCCCACAATGTGTTGCAGAGTAAGGTTTGAGCATCCTGTGATCTGTCGTGCTGCGCAATGCGTGTGCATTCCGTTGTCGTACACATATTCCACGCTGAAGAAGTCATACTGGTCGCCCGTAACCCTGCGCTGCCTGCCTCCCCATCCCATTGCTTTTACCGGAATCTTGCCCATATACCAGTTCATCACGTCGACCTCGTGGATGAATTGTTCCACGATATGATCGCCTGAAAGCCAGCAGAAGTTGACCCAGTCGCGAAGCATGTACTCCATGTCAGACATTCCGGGCTGACGTTTGATGACCCACAGTCCGCCGCCATTCCTTATAATATTTGCTCCGACAATGTCGCCTATCATTCCGTTCTGAACCTGCCTCCATGTTTCCATAAAGTCTTTCTGAACCCGGCGGATTGTTCCGCTTACCATGCTGAGTCCCTGCTGTTTTGCCCTCTCAACATTGACCATGACGTTGCGTGCACCAACGGGATCAACAGCCACCGGTTTTTCCATGAAGATATGCTTGCCTGCCTTTACCGCAGCCTCTATGTGCTGTGGTCTGAAATGAGGTGGCGTGCATAACAAAACGATATCTATGCCTGAATCGAGAACTTTCTCGTAATTATCGAAGCCAAGGAAACATTTTTCTTCAGGTATGTCTACATTCTTTTGCTTCTTGAGCTCAGCCCGGCACTGGTCAAGCCTGTCCTTGAATACATCGCCGAGAGCGACTATCTCGAGGTTTGGTCCTGCATCGAGGAAGTTTAAAGCAGCGCCTGTCCCCCTGCCTCCGCAGCCTACAAGTCCCGCTTTCAGCACCTTGCCGTCGGGAGCCCTGTCAGGGATGACGAAAGGTGCGATTTGTGCTTTTTCGGGCTTCTTTGACGAACATGATGAAAGAAGGCTGGCAGCCCCCATGGTGCCAAGCGTTGCCATAGTGGCATTTGAAAGAAAATTTCGCCGGCTTAGATCTTTATTGGTTTTCATATAACTGGATTTATTTCTGACTGAAGTCTTAAAATTATAAAAAGAGTTTAAAACTGATTCAAAATAACGGAAAAGTAATGAAGATATTTTTTTAAGAACTCCCTTCAACGGCGCTCAGTGAGCGTTTGTTACAGCTCATTGATCGGAGTTGGAGCGACCCTTATATATCAATACACCTCCAGCTTTCTCCATTCCGGTATTTTCGGAAATGCGGCATGCGGTTCAGCCTGGTACCAGAAGCAAGTGGATGCAATGTCCGACTGCTGTGCAAGATATCTGCCGCCTTTCCTCCAGCCGAGATCCTGGATTGTAATTTTCAGATCCTTGTCGAACCGGACAGGGTCCATTATATGCCACCTGTAGAGACCGAATCGCTGCATTACCTGGTAATGCCCGTCGCCTTTTATCACCTGGTGGAGGCCTGCATAGGGAGTGCAGAATTCTGTATAATTAACTTCTTCGACCCCCGCTTCATTTTTCTTCCTGGTGTCAAAATCATACGAGCCGCAGAAATAGTCTTCGGTTCCTGTGCCACAAATTGTCGGGTACTGAGTATCTCCGTCAAGAAAGAATTTGATCTCGCCTTCGCCCCACCAGCCGTTGTTATTCACTCCCCATGCCATGTAGACGCCCACATAATGGCCCTTTCCTTTCACCCCGTCAACAATTGTATGGACTGAGCCCGTGTTAGGATTCGATCTTCTGAACTGAGCATGGAAATATGCCGCATCTGCAGGGACATCTGTCAGGGTATAATCGATCTGGTAATAGAGAGTCATGGGATCCGTGTCGTTGATATTTTCCATGGTTATCCTGCACTTTTTTCTGAAAGGCATCGCCCAGTAGCAGTTGAAAGCGCTTCCGGGGTTAACGCAGATTGCCAGTGATGAAAGCTGTGCATAGCTTCCCCAGCCGGATGCAAAAAAGTCACCGACGGGACATTCTATCGAAGGCTCCGTTTCTCCATCCCAGTAAAAGCGTATGATTGAATATCTCCATGTTCCTGTGGGTGTCATCCAGATGTGCTGAATTGCCCCGGGCCCCTCGATATCGGCGAGTGTTATTGTCTGACCCGGATTTACCCTGATGTACGGATTCACCTTCCATCCCTGTCCGAGATCACGTGCTGCATTGAATGCATTCGCAGCATTGGTTTTATCTTTATCTGCAGGATCAGCCATCCCGGCTTTTCCTTTTTCACCGGTAAAGTTTTCGGGACTTATAGAACGGGTCTTTGCATCTGAGAGCCTGTACAGATTACCCATGTTCATATCGAGTCCGTTGAACTTATTCTGCCCCGTAAGAGCAAACGGGATCATAAGCGCCAAAAAGAGGAGTGTTTTTTTCATGAGTGCCTGCGTTTAGGTTAGTTCAACAAAGCACTTAAATTAAACAAAAAGGAAGAATTAAACACAATTATGGGTTTAATTCTTCCGAGGTGTTGTGCTGAGTGCTGGATATGGGTGCCGGGTGCTGAGTGAATTAACTGGTCACTCTAGTCACTTAAAATATATACCTTATCGAAAGCGCCCCGTTATCTCCCCAGAAACCTGTGTAACCTGTGAGGTTGAATGCCGGTTTCCAGTCAAGACCGATGTTTATCGGAATTTCCTTGAAATTATATTCAAGTCCGAGGATACCGTCGATACCAACAATTGTGTAAGCTGTTCCGGGATCACCCCAGTAGTTACTCTTGTAATTGCCATTCCAGAATCCTACATGCGCTCCGAAACCATAAAACCAGTTGAGCCGGCTGACATCAGCCAGGGGTTTGTGGGCTTCGAAAAGACCGGTTACAACAAATCCTCCCCATCGGGTTGAAAGCAAACCTTCAAGTGCAGCTGTCCGGTTAATAAAATGTTTGACTGTCAGACCTGCAGGATATCCGGCTCTGAGGCCAATACCTGTTTTATAATCCTGTGCCGAAGCAAATGCTATGAATGTCACTGCAAAAACGATAGTCAGAATGAGTCTTTTCATATAATGTTTTTTAAAGTTTTACGAGGACACAAATCTAATCAATAATCAAAAAACAAAAGTCCCCGGCATATTTTTTCATATGATGAACAAGCAATAACGATCCTATGTTGATGAAGATATGGCTTTTGCTTATTTTTGAGCATTACAAATAATCAGGTTGTCCCATAAGTTCACCATGAAAAAAATAGTATTAATTGCTACTGTAATGACAGTTGTTGTTGCCTGCAAAGGCCCCGAAAAGAATAATATAGAATATCCGGTGACCAAAAAAATCGAGGTTTCAGACGATTATTTCGGCACAAAGGTCAGCGATCCGTACAGGTGGCTCGAGGATGACATGTCATCCGAAACAGCTGCCTGGGTTAAGGAGGAGAACAATGTCACTTTCTCCTATCTTGAGAAAATCCCATACAGGAACGAGCTGAAAGACAGAATACAGAAAATGTGGAATTACGAGAAGTTCGGAATGCCTTTCAATGAAGGCGGATTCACATACTTTGCAAAAAATGACGGTCTGCAGAATCAATATGTTATTTACCGGCAGAAAGGTGAAGGCGAACCTGAGGTTTTTCTTGATCCGAATACATTCTCATCTGACGGAACCACCTCGCTAGCCGAAATGGATTTCTCGAAAGATGGCAGTCTTGTTGCATACTCAATATCTGAAGGGGGATCGGACTGGCGTAAGGTCATCGTGATGGATGCAGTCAGGAAGGAAGTGATCGAAGACACACTTATCAATATTAAATTCAGCGGTCTTTCATGGCAGGGCAAAGAGGGTTTTTACTATTCGAGTTACGACAAGCCTGAAGGCAGCCAGCTGTCAGCAAAGACCGATCATCATAAACTGTATTTTCATAAGCTTGGGACAAAGCAGTCTGATGATCAGGTAGTTTTCGGCTCTGATATTGTAAGACGTTACGTTAGTGGAACCGTCACCGAGGATGACAGGTTTCTTGTTATCACTGCTGCAGTTTCAACAACAGGGAATGAACTGTATATTAAGGACCTGTCAAAGCCAAATGGCGAGCTTGTCACAGTTGTCGGGAATTTCGACAATGAGCATAATATAATCGACAATGACGGTTCGAAACTTTTCATTGCAACGAATTTGAATGCGCCAAACATGAAGGTCGTTACAGTCGATGCGGCAGATCCCCGCATTGAGAAATGGGTGGATTTCATACCGCAGACTGAAAATGTTCTCAGTCCTTCAACCAGTGCAGGATATATATTTGCGAATTACATGAAGGATGCAATTTCTTTCGTTCAGCAATATGATCTAAGTGGAAAGCTCCTCAGGGAAATAGAGTTGCCCGGAGCAGGCAGTGCCGGTGGCTTCAGCGGCAAGAAAACAGACAGGGAAGTGTATTTCACTTTCACAAATTACATCACCCCGGCAGCCATTTACAGGCTCGAGCCTGTGTCAGGCGGCACAAATGTTTTCAAAGAGCCGGCTGTTGCCTTCAATAAAGATGATTTTGAAACCAGGCAGGTATTCTACAATTCCAAGGATGGTACAAGGATACCGATGATGATCACATTTAAAAAAGGAATTGAGCTCAATGGCAAGAATCCTGCAATGCTTTATGGTTATGGTGGATTCAACATCAGCGAGACTCCCGGTTTCAGCGTAACAGCGGCTATATGGCTACAGATGGGTGGAGTGTATGCCGTTCCCAACATCAGGGGTGGAGGTGAATACGGAGAAAAATGGCATCTGGCAGGCACGAAGATGAACAAGCAGAATGTTTTCGACGATTTCATTGCAGCAGCTGAATACCTCATATCTGAAAAATATACTTCACCCGGGTATCTTGCAATCAGGGGAGGCTCGAACGGCGGACTTCTTGTCGGCGCTGTTATGACGCAGCGCCCTGACCTGATGAAGGTTGCTCTTCCTGCCGTCGGTGTAATGGATATGCTGAGATATCATAAATTCACTGCCGGTGCCGGATGGGCTTACGATTATGGCACCTCTGAGGACAGCAGGGAAATGTTTGAGTATATATTTAAGTATTCCCCTGTTCACAATGTTAAGGAAGGTGTGGAGTATCCTGCAACGCTCATCACCACAAGCGATCACGATGACAGGGTTGTTCCAGCCCACTCATTCAAATTCGCAGCGGAACTCCAGGCGAAACAGGCCGGAGACAATCCGGTGCTGATACGAATAGAGACGATGGCTGGCCATGGAGCGGGCACACCCGTAAGCAAAACCATCGAACAGTACGCAGATATCTATGCCTTTACCCTTTGGAATATGGGGGTGGAGAAGCTTAACTAATTTGATCTGTTCTGCAGTGATGCTTCCGTGAGCCTCTGATTCTCCAGTCTCCTGGCATTATTGCGTTCACGTGTCACAGCAATAAGTTCTTCTCCTGAAGTCCTGTAATTCTTGGTATCCTCAGGCGGAGTTACAAAGACCATCTTGCCGGGTTCGAGACCCTGTTCAACGATGACATTCTTTTCATTTGCCTCACCCACAACAACAAACTGCTTGGTATGCTTCTTTTCATAAACAAAAGGAATGCTGTCAACTCCTGCCTGAACGCACTCGATCGGTATATAGACCACATCGTCGAAAGTCTTTATGACAATTTTATTGCTGGTTGTCATGCCTGGCCTGAGGGCGGGATCTGATCCGTCGATTTTAACCTGGACTTCGAACATTTTTGCATCAGAGTTGGGTAGTTGCTCCCCGATGTTTGCCACTGAAATTACCTGCCCTGAAAAAGCCTTATTTGGGAATGCATCTACTGCAAGATTGACTTTCTGCCCGGGTTTAACTTTGCTTACCTCAATCTCATTGACATACATTTTTGAAAGCATGGTGGTAAGGTCAGGAAGTGTTGCGATAACATTATCGAAAGGATTAAGCTGCGAACCAGCCTTTCTCTTGTTACCATTCCTTTCCTTTTTGTAAATTACCATTCCCGGTGCAGGTGCAGTAACCGTGAAGCCCTTCAGGAACTCATCGAGAGTGCTCACAAGATCTCTCTGTTGATCGAGGTGAAGTTTTTCATGCTTGATTTCCGAAATCACCCTGGCATGCTGGAGTTCATAAGATTTCACCTTCTGATCGAGGCTTCTCTTTGCTTTGTCGAGGGCTATTTCGGCCTGTCTTATTGTGGCCGGCGGTTCATATTTTGACTGATCGAGGGTGATCTTTGCCTCCTCAACCTGGTATCTCTGGTTTTTGATCTCATCACGAAGGTTTGTGAGAACAACTGTGGTATCGAGGATCTTCATCTCAACATTGCTCTCAAAAGTCTTTAACTGATCCTGTGCATCCTTGAGGGTATTCGAATACGATGACCTGTCAAGTTGTGCGATGAAGTCACCTGCCTTGACAAGCGTTCCTTCCTGGATAATATCCTGAATCTTCAACTCCATGATCATCATCTGCGGACCTCTGCCACCGCCTCCACCGCCGCCTCTCATCGCCTGCTGCGATCTCTGCATCTGCTGAATAATGTCCGGTCCCCTGATGTCGAGCGATTTTTCTGCGAGCAACTCACCTGAATTGGCAACGGTGATCTCGAAGGTTCCGCGTTTCACTTCGGTGAAAATTTCCCCCTCATCTTTTCCGGAAGTCATTTTATTGAAAACAAACAATGCAATGAGAGCAAGAAAGATGGATGAAAAAATTATGATTCTACGTTTCATTTTAATAAGATCATGTTAATTCAAGATAAAGACAATGAAGGTCGGTCAAATATTCCCGGTTAATGTTAAAAATTTAACGACGGGGAGTTATGAAGGCAGATTCAGATCAGGGTATAATTTTCGTAAAAGGAATTTATTCCAAGATAATTCTTAAGGAAGATTTTAGCCTTGTACCTGAAAGAAAGACGATTGAAGGAGATATCATAGTCGAATGTCCAGTTAACCCGCCTGATCCTTTCCTGCATGACAAGCGGATGTGTGCCTGTAAAATGCTTGAGCGAGTCGACACCAAAGTAATCGAATTTCTCATCAGCATCCTTGGTATTAAGCCATTTCACACCGTCGTAGAATGAAGAGGCATTTATGAGCTTTTTCATCATTACAGATGGTTCTTTGACCCAGCCGTAATGATAAACAAAAGCATCTACTCTTTTTACAGTGAGCTTTTTATTATCCTCTTTCCTGAAACCCTGTGCATCCCTGTAAGAATAGATCTTCTTATTGTTCTTTATGATCCTGATTTCATGATCGTACCATCTTGGTGATGATCCGATATAGTCGTATGAGCCGTAAAAATGAAGATAATTGAAAAGGAGCCCGTCCACCTTGTCGTCATCTTTCCATCTTTTCATCGAAGAGAGGATTGATTCGTGGTATTTTTCATGAACAACCTCGTCACCCTGAATATAGAATGCCCAGTCTGAATCTTCAGGGACCTCCCTGAACGCCTTGTCGGTTTCAACTGCCAGAATCCTGCCTCCTTTCTTCATCTCCGGGGACTCATCCCATACAGTCTCGACGATCTTTATCTTATTTTCATCAATGCTCCTTATGAGGCCCAGGGTATCATCGTCGGAGTTCCCAACGGCAATTACAAAATCATCACACAAAGGCAGAATCGACCTTATGGATTCAACAACCGGGTAATCGAGCTTTATGGCGTTCCGGATAAAAGTGAAGCCTGTAACCTTCATTTGAAAAATTAAAGTGTAATTATAGCAAATATTTGACAAATCATCTCCCCGGCTGTTACTTCTGTGTGGATAGTGTTAAAAATTTATTATTTTTGATTATTAACTTAATATCTTTAATGTTATGCTGGAAAATTTAATAGGTAATTTGAAATCGGAAGTGGGAGGCAAAATCATGAGCGAGGCCAAGCTTCCCTCGGGACAATTGGATAAAGTATTCGGAATCATTGGAGATGTTACAAAAAAGGAAGTGGGTAATCAGATGACCGGAGGCGGAATCGCAAATGTTATGAATCTTTTTTCAAAACAGCAGAACAATACCGGAGCAAATGCATTGCAGTCGAATATAACCTCAGGCGTAATCAGCGGCCTTGTAAGCAAGCTCGGACTTTCCAGTGAAATATCCGGAAAAGTTGCCGGCATTGCAATTCCTGCTCTTATTAATATGATTACAAAGAAGAACAGCTCAACACCTGATGATGATCCCTCCCCCCTGCTTGATATCTTTGGTGGTTCAGGCAAAGGGATTATCGGGAATGCTGCAAAGGGAATACTTGGAAAATTCATGAAGTAACAAATAAATTTTTTAAACCATATTATTAACCAATTCTTTGAAACAATGGCAAAATTCGAAGTTTACCAGAGCGGTAAAAAAGGTGAATTCCGCTTTCGTCTGAAGGCCGATAATGGCCAGACAATCCTCAGCAGTGAAGGATATTCAAGCAAGGCTTCCTGCATTAACGGAATAGAGTCCGTAAAGAAGAATGCTGCAGATCCGAAAAGGGTTGTCAAAACCAAAACCCCGACGAACATGTTTCGTTTTTCCATAACAGCCGCCAACAGCCAGACTATCGGCGTAAGCCAGAACTACAAGAGCGAAAGCGGATGCGTAAATGGAATCAAGTCAGTCCAGACAAATGCAGCCAAAGCCGAAATCAAAGAAGTCGAATAAAATAAATGTCTTTATTAAAATAAGCCTCTGCCGCAAGCGGGGGCTTTTTTATGCCTCTTCTGATTCCTTCTTTAAAACATTCATGGCTTTTTCGCGGTAAATTCTCCCTATCGGAAGGTCCATATCGCTGAGAAGAACATGGACGGTGCTGAAGCCTTTTATTTTCCCGAGATTGACAATGTATGATTTATGTATCCTGAGGAAAGAATCGGGACCGAGCCTGTTTTCAAATTCTGTCAGGGATTCCCTTACAATGTATGTTTTACCTGGAGTTATTACTTTCACATATTCACCGTATCCTTCAAAATACATAACGTCCTCGTAAAGAAGCTTGAAGATATTCTTTCCATCCTGTATGTGGATGAATTTTTTTTCTTTTGCTTCAGGAACACTTTCTTCATTTTGTGATACGCCTGTTCTGGTACGGTTGCAGAACCTGTTGATCGCTTTTAGAAACCTTTCAAATGAAATAGGCTTGAGCAGGAAATCGACTACATCGAGATCATACCCTTCGATTGCATATTCCCGGTAAGCGGTTGTAATGATGACATACGGAGGATCAGGAATGGTTTTCAGGAAATCTAACCCTGTAATTTCCGGCATGTTGATATCGAGAAACATGAGGTCTATCTTTTCATGCCTCAGCAACTCTATTGCTTTAAGAGCATTCCTGCACTCGCCTGCAACTTCGAAGCAATCGAGTTTGGAAAGATGCGATTTTATCAGCTTGATGGCAAGCGGTTCATCATCGATAATGAGGCATCTGGTTTTCTGATTCTCCATATTACAGCTGCATTTTTAGAAAGACTGAAAATTTCTTTCCTGAATTATGAAGGACAAGTTCATGACGCTCCCTGTAAATAAGTTCAAGCCGTTTTCTTGTATTATCTATGCCAATGCCCTGGTTGGCTTCATTCGCTGCGGTTCCTTCACTGATGCTGTTGATAACCGCAAAGAAAAGGGTTCCGTTGTTGGAAGTAATTCTGATTCTTATCCATGGGTTGCCTGCATCCTTTTCGGCTCCGTGCTTGAAACTGTTGTCTATAAAGGTGTGAAGGATCATGGGCGCTATCATCTTGTCAGGCATTTCGCACTTCGATGTGAAAGAGACATCGCAGGTTTCGAACCTTACTTTCTGAAGCTCAATATAATTTTTTATGAACTCAATCTCTTTAGATAAAGGAACTTTCTCGGACTTGCAGTCATAGATGATATAGCTGAGCATGTCGCTCAACCTGATTATAAGATCCGGGGTTCTTTCCGACTTTTCAAGCGCAAGCGAATAAAGGTTGTTGAGTGTATTGAAAAGAAAGTGCGGCTGTATCTGGCTTTTCAGAAGCTTTAGCTCGGTTTCCTTGAGTTTCAGCAATGCTTCAAGCCTGTCCTTATCGATCTTCTGACGAACTCGCTCCTCTACCCTGAGGTGCCGTGCAATTTCGTACCAGGCAAGCGGCGCCATTCCGAAAACAAAGATCAGCATGGCGGCAAAATAGTTGTTGATGCTGTATTTCTCGGGATTTGGATATATTTTATCAACAATGAGCACACGCATAACATATACCAATACAGGATAAAGAAGTATTGTTAAACCGACAAATAAGGAAAAGAGGTAGAAGCGGTTCCTGAAATAGAGCTTCGGAAGAAGATAACTCACAACAAAATGCGATGCAATTATTACAATCGGGAGGAAAATAAGATTCGTAAAAAAAGAGGATATGAAAACACCGATCTGCTCATCAGGCTTCATTTTGTCAAGAATCTCCTTCATGGCAAAAAGCCTTTGTACCGTGAAGAACAACAGATAGACTATCCAGTATGCTATGTAAAATACCACATTCCTGGTGAATGTACCGGTGTTCTCCTTATTATACATGAGGATGGATTCTTTATCAAATATACGATCATAATTTGAAAGAATAGAGGCAATTCACCCGGATTGCTGTGAACACACCCGCTGAGGCTTCAAACTACATATTTGATGCTGCACACTGCACTTTACGGTCGTTTGACGGTTTTTCCATGTTGTTCATTGCAGGTATCACAACGGAATGTTGTTCATATACAGATAGATGCTTTTCGTTGAATAAGTTTTTTTAAGGATTCAGGCCGATATAATTTTGTCTCATCAGAACATTAAAAAGGAAAACAAAATAAAAAATTTCGGACAGTATTTTAGTTACAAAATTAAAGAATCAAAGCAATGAAAAGAATCATCACATCCGCACTCCTTGTCTTATTGATAAGCTGTGCATCCTTTGCAAAAGACCTCGTTGCAGAAGGAAAATCCCCAATGGGTAATTTCAGGATTGAGACTTCCGACCAGCCTGTGGTTGTCAACGGTGTTGAGCTAGACACTTATGTTATTTCTTACGAAAACTCAGATCTGACAGTAACCATCGCCATCGACAAAGACAAGAAATGTAAAAGATACATAACAATGACTGATAACTTATCAGTGCAGTATGTATGTAATGGCGACTATTTCGGAGTCGAAAAACTCAAGAGAGAGAATTCGGTAAATGGAATAACAACATCCGACAAGGCAATGAACAGGAATGCCTATTTTCACCAGAGGGTGCTCACCCCCGGTCCAAATGACAAAATTACCTGCATGAGACTTATAGGCGCCTACTTCCCCGAGCTTCTGAAAGAGAGTTCCGGCGCTTAATTTTCGTTACCGGCGTTAATCTTCACACTGGTTTTAGGTTAAAACAGAGAGAGATCCGCGCCGGGGATCTTTCTCTGTTTATTAAGTCACTCAATTTTATGTGTAAGTCCATTATCATCTTTTATTAATCAACTTATTATAATCTATGAAGAATCTCTTTTTGATAATCAGTCTTTTTCTCCTTTCAGGATTCCTGTCAGCACAACAGAACCGGTCGGTATCCGGTACTGTGACATCACTGGATGGAGGAGAACCGATGGTTGGTGTAACAGTATCAATAAAAGGCACAACAGCCGGTACGCTGACCGATATTAACGGGAAATACTCGCTTCCTGTACAGCAGGAAGGCGCAACACTGGTGTTTTCATATGTAGGTATGAAGAGACAGGAAGTTGAAGTGTCTGGAAAAACCACTGTCAACGTTATCCTTGAACCGGCTATAACGGGGTTGGATGAAGTTGTTGTTACGGCACTTGGCATTTCGCGTGAAAAAAAATCGCTGGGCTATTCAACCCAGGAAGTGAAAGGGGAATCTCTTTCCCAGGTTAAAACCTCAAACTTTATGAATACCCTCTCGGGTAAGATCTCGGGAGTGCAGGTTCAAAGGAACCAGAACATGGGTGGTTCTACCAACGTAATAGTCCGCGGCAGCAAATCACTTGTTAACAGCAACCAGGTATTGTACGTTGTTGATGGAGTTCCTATCAATAATACTATTGGGAAATACACCGAAGTCGGTGTGACTCCGGGCCAGGCTGCAACTGTTGCAGGTTATGATTATGGCAATGCCGCAGCTGATATTGATCCTGAGAGCATTGAATCAATCAATGTTTTGAAAGGCTCCGCGGCAACAGCCCTTTATGGCTCCCGGGCATCCGCAGGCGTCATAATGATCACGACCAAAAAGGGACGGATACTGAATGAAGGTGAAAAGGCGCCTTTAGGGATTTCATATAGTTCCGGTTTCACTTTCAGCAAAATCGATAAATCGACATTCCCTGTCTACCAGGATCAGTATGGTGCAGGCTATGGTTACGGAGATCCTCCTGATTTTGCATTGAGGACCAAATCGGGAAGTATTACCACGAATGATCCGGTAAATGATCCTTTGGTGAGGTGGCTGCAGACGACGGAAGACGCATCTTTCGGACCGGCATTCGACGGTCAGCCGATTTGGGGCTGGTATTCGGTCGACCCCGAATCGCCCTGGTACATGCAATCAAAACCTTATGAATTTTCAAAAAACGGCCCGATTACTTTCTTTGAAACACCTTACACATACACAAATACAGTAGCAATTGACAAAGCGACTGATTTCAGTTCCGTCAGGTTGTCGTATACCAACTACAACACTACAGGATTGCAGCCAAACAGTTCATTGAAGAGACATAATATAACTCTGAACGGGCAGTGGAATATCAATAAAAAGTTTACTGTTGCAGGAAGCGCCAATTATATTAAACAAAACGGCAAAGGCCGTAACACGACAGGATACAACGGGAATATAGTTTCAAATTTCCGCCAGTGGCAACAAACAAACCTTGATTTCAGGGACCTGAAAACTGCTTATGAGCTCACAAAAAGAAATTTGAGCTGGAACTATAATTCATCGTTGAATTATCCAATCTATTCGAATAACCCTTACTGGGATGCCTTTGAGAACTATGAAACAGACAGCAGGAACCGCTTTATTGGAAATGCATCAGCCAATTACAAAATTACAGGCTGGCTTGATCTTTTTGGACGTATTTCAGCCGATACATATTTTGAAATGCAGGAAGAAAGAAGAGCTGAAGGAAGTGTTGCCATGCGGTTTGGGCTGGCTAACGTTCCCGAAAGGGTCACATCAGGATATATCCGCAGGGACAATACCTTCAGCGAATACAATTTCGACCTTATGATGAAATTCAATAAAAAGCTGGGGCAATCGATCAGCCTTAACGGGGTACTTGGCTTTAATGAACGCAGAACAAATAACACGTTCTTCTATAATGCAACAAATGGAGGATTGACTGTACCCGGGGTTTACTCCCTTCAAAATACAAGAAATGCGTTGCCGATGCCGATAGAGGTCAATCAGACTGTCGGTGTAAGAAGCTACTACGTAAGCGCTTCGCTGGGTTACAGGGATTTCCTGTTCCTCGATGGAACTCTCCGGCAAGATTATGCTTCAACATTGCCGGTGGATAATAATAAATACCGGTATCCTTCAGTTACAGGAGCATTTCTTTTCTCCAATCTTGTTAAAGCCGACTGGCTGTCACTTGGCAAGCTTCGCCTGAATTATGCACAGGTCGGAAATCTTGCAGGATTTGATCAGCTTATTGACATGTACGTCGGCAACAGCCCGATGAATGGCGCAAACACTCAGCTCGCCCCGGCAAAGAAGAATTCGGAATTGAAGAATGAACGTACCAACAGCCTTGAAGCCGGTCTTGAAATGGCATTCTATAATGCCCGTCTTGGCTTCGACCTGGCGGTGTATAAAACCAATTCACTCGACCAGATCATACCACTGACTGTCAGCCAGACAACAGGCTACTCAAGCGTAATGATCAATGCCGGTGAACTTGAAAATAAAGGTATTGAAGTTACATTAAATGCCAACCCACTCAATTTCGGAGACTTCAGGTGGGATGTTTCTGTAAACTGGGCGAAGAATAATAATAAGGTGGTCTCTTTGCTGCCCGGAATTACGAATCTCCGTCTGAATTCAGTCAACCTGCAAGGTGGTGTAACAGTGAACGCTGAGGTTGGAAAACCTTACGGCACCATCAAGGGCAAGGATTATACCTATGATGCCAACGGGAAAATAATTATCGATGAAGAAACAGGTACACCAATATTAACCACATCAGCAGCTATCCCTATAGGGAACTTCACTCCTGACTGGACAGCCGGTATAAACAACTCATTAAGTTATAAGAATATATCCCTGCACGCATTGGTTGATATTCAGAAAGGTGGTGACATCTGGTCGCTCGACATGTATTACGGCCTCTCAAGCGGATTATATCCGGAGACCGCTTTTATCAATGACCTGGGTAATCCTGTCAGGGATCCGATCGCCTGGGTTGATGAAGATGACCACAGCAAAGGTTATGCATCTAATAGCGGCGGTTACATCATAGAGGGTGTAAATGTCAGCGGTGACGGATTAAGCACACCCAATAAAACCCGTGTTGATGCCACCAATGCCGATGCTTTTGGAACGGGCCTAATGCCCCATTCGGCAGCTATATATGATGCAGGATATGTAAAGTTGAGAGAAATCATTTTAACGTACAACCTACCTTCCGGATTGCTTTCCAGGACTTTCATCAAAGGAGTGTCAGTTAGTGCAATAGCTTCCAATCCCTGGATCATACATAAAAGTCTGCCATATGCCGATCCCGAATCGGGAATGACGGCAGGAAATATCCAGGGGTATACAACAGGATCACTTCCCACTACCCGTGATTTTACTTTCAACATAAAACTTAACTTTTAATCGGAATACCATGAAAAAATTATTAATACTCATTTCATTTTTCCTGGCATTTTCTTCCTGCAGCAAACTGGAGGATCTGAATGTGAACGTAAAGGATTTTGCTGTTGTGTCAGGTGAATCGCTGTACAACGGAGCTACCCTGCAATTCATCAACCAGTTGTCAAATCAAAATGTGAACCTCAATGTTACATTGATGTGGATGCAGCACCTCGCCAACACCACATATTACGATGAGAGCAGGTATGATATGACATCACGTGGAATTCCTGTAGCCACGTCCAATACGATGTACAGGTTTGTCCTGATGAATTACCAGGAGGCTGCGAAGGTGCTGAAAACCCAGTCGATGTTAGGCGTCAGCCAGGCAGAGCGCGATAATCAACTGGCTATTGTCGAAATAATGACAGTGTTTGCATGGAGTTATGTTGTCGAGAATTTTGGCGATATGCCATATACAAAGGCGCTTGATTATACCAATCCCTCACCGGCTTACGATGACGCCCTGACCATTTATAAAGATCTTATCAGCCGGCTCGATGCAGCCGTGAACAAGCTGACCCTAACCGAGACCGGCATGCCCGACGGATATGACAATATCTTTGGTGGTTCAGCAGAAGGTACTGTTATGTGGTACAAGTTCGCAAACACTCTAAAGCTCAGGATGGGTTTGATGCTTTACGATACTGACAACAATTATTCGAAAGCTGTTACAGAAAGCGCTGCCCCCTATGTCTTTACAGAGGGTGATGTTATGTCATTTCAATACATGGTATCGCCTCCTAATCAGAACCAGCAGTATGTGGATTTTGTTGCATCCGGGCGTGACGACTATGTTATAACATCAAATCTGATCGATGCCATGCAGCCAACAGAGCCTGCACCTGAACATAGTATCTTAAATATTACGGTCACCGATCCCCGTCTCAGAGTTTATGCGATCCCTGTCATTGGCAGTACGCCTTCCGTATATCTTGGCGGAGCACAGGGTCAGTCAAACGGGTTCACAACATTTTCCCATGTCAACCCAATACACCTGAGACCGGACAAACCCTGGGTTATAATGGATTATACAGAGGCTGAATTCCTGCTGGCCGAAGCTGTTGAAAGAGGTTTTTCAGTAGGCGGAACTGCTGAACGACACTATAATAACGCAGTCAGATCATCAATCCTTTACTGGGGAGGCACCGCAGCTGAAGCCAATGCATACCTTGCACAGCCATCTGTGGCTTATTCCACTGCATTCAGCGACTGGAAACAGAAGATCGGGACTCAGGCATGGTTAGCCTACTGGCTGCGCGGAAACACACTCTGGAATTCTTACCGCAGGCTGGATTATCCAAAATTGTTTGCTCCTCCCAACTACAAACAAGGCATCAACAAGGTGCCTGTCAGGCTCTTTTATCCGGTTTCGGAACAGACGTTAAATGCTTCGAATTACGAGGCTGCTTCAGCTAAAATTGGTGGTGACTCGCCGCTGACAAGGCTATTCTTTGATAAAGAAATCTTTTAATGAAAACAATACATCAATCTGAGGTTTGGATTAATAAATACTTCAAAATCGCCGCAGCTTCAAAGGGCGGAGATGATTATGTGACCAAACTTTTCAGCAGTACAATCTGAAAAGACTGTCCGATCCCGCAGGTATTGTCCTGCGGGACTTTTTAACTTAAGTTAAATCACGAAATGAATAAGTTATTGATTGTTTGTGCCGGTTTTCTGCTTTTTATAAGGGGTAATATTACTGCCCAGCCTCCGGTTCAGCATTTCAGCAATAAGGGTGACAGCCTTTATGCTGAAGGAAATATCCCCGAAGCCATTGCAGAATACAGGAAACTCCTCGCATATGAGCCTGACAATGCAGGGTTTTCATACAACCTGGCCTGCGCATATTCTATCGATAATTCAATTATCAGGCAATTCGACAGCTGTTTTAAATATCTTAACATTGCAGTCACACTCGATACATCATTCAATGCCCTGACAGACCCGAGCCTTCTTTCCGCAAGAGAAGATCAGAAATGGAAGGTCTTCGAGGAGCGTTTGGTTTCAATGCTGAATGTCAAGTTTAGAAACCAGATAAAGGATATTGAATTCGCAAAAGCTCTTTGGAGGCTGAGTGCAAATGACCAGGCATTTTTTAACGAGATCATGATCGCAGGCAGAAAGCTCGCAATGAGATCTTCTGTAACTTCTGCACTCTGGCGCGCCAAACTCATAGTTTCAGAAAAAAATCAGCAGGAACTTGCAGCTTTGCTTGAAGCAAGAGGATGGCCAAGGGTCGGAAATGTTGGAAGAGAAGCCGCAATGGCAGCATACCTGGTGGTACAGCATTCGAATGGCTCAATGCAAAAAAAATATCTGCCGGACGTAAAGAAGATGTGCGAGGAGAAAGAGCTGCAATGGGAAAGATATGCGATGATGTACGACAGGATGTGCACTAATGAGAGGATACCTCAAAGGTACGGTACACATACTGTATACAACGAGAAAACAGGTAAGACCGAGCTCTATCCTCTTGAAGATCCGTCAAAGACAGATCAATGGAGGAAGGAGGCCGGACTGGAGCCGCTTGCAGATTATCTGGCAAAAAATGGAATTGTGTACGCTCCTGTAAGCCGTTGACTTAAAATCTTAACTTTGCCTCCATCACGGTTCCGGATGAGAGGCAATTTTTTTTTAATACTATTGATACTTGCAGGTCTGTCAGCTGAAGCACAGCATGTCAGAAAACCCTTCATAATCGAATCTAAAATCCATGCCGGGCTGAATCTCCCTTTCTACAAGGCTCTCGATTACCTGATTGAGGAAGATCTGTATGCCTTTGACATCTCCTTCAGCTTTCCGGCTTCCGGAAAAGATCAGTGGGAAAAGCTTTACCACTATCCGCGTCCGGGTTTCGGATACAGCTTCTGGACCCTGGGAAACCGTGATATTCTTGGAAATGCACATGCTATCTATGGATTCATCAGCATTCCCGTTATCAGGAAATCTCAAAAAATAAGTTTTAATGTACAGCCTTCAGCCGGGGCAGCAATAATTCCCCTGAAGTTCGATGTTTATGAGAATCATCTGAACAGGGCAATAGGATCCTCTTCAAATCTCTATATCAGGCTGGGCTTCGATGCCAGGGTAAAGCTGACATCGCGTACTGAATTCATAATGGAGGCAGGAACCACCCACTTCTCGAACGGGAAAACCCGTTCTCCAAATTACGGGATAAATACTGCCTCAATATCATTGGGAATGAACTACTTGTTTAATCATAATAACTTCCAGAAGTCTGACCCTGAGATTCCGCCAATCAGCAAAAAGCTCATGCATTCCGTGATCTTCTCTGCCGGGCCGAAGGTGTACGATAATTTGCTGAATAACCGGTATGTTTCTTCCACACTCTCGTACAATCTCGAGCGCTATGTTAACCACACCGGCAAAGCTGGTCTTGGCGCCGACATATTCTATGACGGGTCCATTGCTGAAGGTCTTGCGGAAAAAGAAGGACTGCCAATCGGGAATGATCCTGTTAAGCTGATGCGCTTTGGCATTCATGGATCATATGCTCTCAGGTATAAAAGATTCCAGGGAGGTGTTCAGGCAGGTTATTATCTCTATTCAAAATTCACCGTGCTCACAAACATTTACAATAAGATATCACTGCAGTATTTATTCACTGACAACATCTGCGCTTCAGTATCCGTAAGATCGCACTGGGGCAAGGCTGATGCAATCGAATATGGCCTTGGATACGCCTGGTAAGCCGATGAGAGGATTATTCACATATTGTATTGCTGTGCTGGTTATGATGTCCTCATGTCAGAAGATCCTTTTTAATGACAGTGAAGAAACCCGCACCATCCTGCCAGGAGAATTCAGCTCAGCAAGGATAAAGGGAATTTGCGACCTGGTTCTTGTACAGGATTCGACTGACAGGATTATAATATCCGGGAGCAACAATATTTCATCAATAAAGGCAGGTGTGTTAAATGATACGCTTGTGATAGACGACGGTGGCGGTTTTTCCATGAATCCGGGGAAGAACACAATCGAACTTCACTTCACGAGACTCGACTATCTTGTCACGTATGATCCTGTAAACCTGACTAATAAAGGAGTCCTGAAAGCCGACCGTCTCTCATGGGACGGTATAGGTGAAATAGCAGAAGCATCGCTGGTTCTCGATTGTAATCTGTTCATCTTTTGCAATTCAGCCAATACCCTTGGATTCGTTAAACTGAGCGGCAGAGTGGAAACACTTATTGTATTCAACCGTTATGGGAGCAGTGTCCTTGCGGACGGCCTTTCATGCAGATATGCCGATATCACAAACGAATCAGCAGGCGATGTTTACGTTAATGCCTCGGAACGCCTGGTCGCATACATCTGGGGCCCGGGTAATATTTATTATCAAGGCGATCCTGTGACCGATATCAGGGAGGCAAAAGGCACCGGTAATCTGATAAAATTTCTACCATAGGCATCCCCTTCTATGCTTTTAGCAGAGAGGAGGACCGAGGGGTGAGTTCGTGATCCCGATGGTGATCTGAGAGTGAGTTCACATGTATTCTTACCGGTTTTTCTTACTTTTACATTTAACTGAAAAGGCCATCCCTAAAAATGGATATTGAAATACTAAAAGGCATAGTAATAGTATTTGCCCTCTCAATCTTTGTAAATCTCATCTTTACAAGGATCAAGGTTCCTACAGTTGTCGGATATCTTCTGACCGGTATTATTGCCGGGCCACATCTGCTCTCGCTTGCCGGCAACAAGAACGAGATTGAGATGCTTGCCGGGATAGGCGTCGTGATGCTGCTCTTCACAATTGGAATGGAGTTCTCGTTGCAGCATCTGCTGAAAATTAGAAAGATCGTGTTTGTCGGTGGCTTCATACAGGTTTTTCTAACTGCCGGAATTTTTTTCCTGGTATCCTATTTTTATGAAATGACCTGGCAATCGCGGCTCTTCGTGGGCTTTCTGGTCGCCCTGAGCAGCTCTGCGCTTGTGATGAAGCTCCTTCAGGAGCGATCTGAGATTACGTCGAACTATGGAAGAACTGTCCTGGGCATACTGATCTTCCAGGATCTGCTGCTGGTCCCTCTTCTTCTGTTCACAAACCTTCTTGCCGATAACTCCATAAACATACCGAGGGAGATAGCAATTTTAACTCTTAAAGTAATCGTAATAATAGGACTTGTCTACGTGGGAAACAGGTGGGTGCTTCCGAGGATTCTTCATATAATAGCCTCCACCAGGAACCAGGAGCTCTTTCTGATGAGCATCTTCCTCATCTGCTTTGCAATTGCCCTTCTCACATCAAAGCTGGGAATGTCGCTTGCTTTCGGGGCTTTTCTGGCCGGGCTGATGATTTCTGAATCTGAATACAGCCATAATGTGTTCGGAAACTTCCTTCCTATAAAGGACATTTTTGCAAGTTTCTTTTTTGTTTCAATAGGAATGCTCCTGGATATTTCTTTCGTTTACAGCAACCTTCCCGTTGTGATCATTTCTGTATTCCTGGTCATTTTTTTTAAGCTAATCATTGCCGGTGGCACCGGCTTCATCCTGGGGCACACTCTTCATGGAACGTTGCTCATTGGTCTATCGCTCAGCCAGGTGGGTGAGTTTTCCTTCATTCTCGCCAAGATGGGATTCGATTACAAAATCCTCTCTGATTTCTATTACCAGTTATTTCTTGCGGTCGCGGTTATCACGATTGCAATAACACCCTTTCTGATAAAATTTTCTTTGCCGTTATACAGGATGCTTATCACTCTGCCTTTACCGGATTACCTTGTGAATGGATTGTTCCCGCTGAAGGAGATTGAAATTCCCGACTTCAGGAATCATCTTGTTGTAATTGGAAAAGATGCAAGTGCCCTGAAGCTCTCTTCCATGGCAAAAGAGAACAATTTGAGGCATATCTCGATAGTGTTTGATCCAGCGCTTGCCCGCGAAAAGATGAAAGCAGGCGACATGGTCGTTTACGGTGATGCAGTGAATGAGCCGGTCCTGAAAAAAGCTCATGCGGACACAGCCGACATAGTAGTCATTTCTGTCGGAAGCATCATTCCATCCATGTCAATTATCGAAAAGGTACGGGGACTCAACAACGATGCATACATACTGGTGCGGTCGCCCCTTATGCAGAATATCGGTCAGCTTTACAAAGCCGGCGCTGACCAGGTGTTGCCGGAAAAGCTCGAGATTGCAATCGACATGTTGAACAGGATCCTGATAAGGCGTGATGTTCCCGGTAAGGAAATAAACAGGATGATAAGACATATCCGGGTCAGCAATCTCGGGGTCTTCAACAGGAATGACACAGGAATCAAATCGACAATCCTTGAGGAGTTTTCAGATATCGGCATTTCAAAAATAGAAGTCAGGGAGGGCTCAGTTGCGGAAGGAAAGTCTCCTGCAGGCATTGAGCTGAGGAAGAAATCAGGTGTTACCCTTCTTGCAATCAAAAGAGGCGATCTGATTATTGAGCATCCTGTGCCTGATACAATTTTCCACAAGAAGGATATTGCATACGTCATGGGTGATCCCCACCAGGTGGAAAAGGCAAGAATCATGTTCGACGAACAATCATTATGATGCATTGTTAAATGCATTACTAATGACATATTTCTCATCTAAAAAAACAGCTCCATGGAAACAATCGCAAAAACAAAAATAACCGTTGAAACAATTGTAATTGCCCCGGTAGAAAAAGTGTGGGACATCTGGACAGAACCACGGCATATCGTACACTGGAATTTCGCTTCGATAGACTGGCACACAACATATGCGGAAAATGATCTGCGTGTCGGCGGTAAATTCCTTGCCCGCATGGAATCAAAGGACGGAAGGGAGGGGTTTGATTTCACCGGCACATATAACAGCCTGGAATTATATAAAATCATCGAATACTCACTGGCAGACGGGAGAAGGGTGCGCGTTACCTTCGATTTCAAGGGAACCGGCACAAGGGTCACTGAAATATTCGAAACAGAAGCCGTTAACTCTCCTGAAAGGCAACAGGAAGGGTGGCAGGCAATTCTCGATAATTTCAAAAGGTATGTGGAATCACCATACCCAGGTCAGATGCTTCACTTCGAAACAGAAATAAACAGGGATGCCGAAACAGTTTACCACACAATGCTCGATGAGAGCACTTACAGGGAATGGACATCAGTTTTTAACCCTGATTCGCATTTCAAAGGGTCATGGAAAAAGGGCTCGAAAATACTCTTTACCGGTACAGGCAAAGAAGGAAAAGAAGAAGGCATGGTAAGCAGGATGAAAGAGAACATCCCCGGCAAATTTGTAAGCATAGAACATCTTGGTATTCTGAAGAATGGAGTCGAGATCACCTGCGGTCCTGATGTCGACGACTGGCAGGGAGCGCTCGAAAATTATACGTTTCATTCCAGGGCCGGCAGAACGATTGTCGGGGTTGATATCGATGCAAACACACAGTTCATGGGGTATTTCACTGAAACCTGGCCAAAAGCGCTTGAAAAGCTCAAAGAAATCTGTGAGAAGTAATTGCTAAAAACTACCTTTAATCCATAGAACTTAACCTTAACTTATGAAAAAGAGCAATTTGCTGTTCGTTTGTATTTTTCTTTTTGCCATAAACCAGGCGCATGCCCAGTTTCCCGGGATAAACGATTCAATAGCAAAATACCGCAAAGGCATTATAACGGTCATCGCAAAAAAAGGCGATAAGGTTACTGTCGGGCAGCTCAGTCACGAGTTCTGGTTTGGTTGTGCAATCAGCAACGGCATGGTGGGTGACAGGTGGTCCGAAAATGACATCAAACAGTATAAGGAAAAATTCCTTTTGAATTTCAACTCAGCCGTTACTGAAAATGCCGTAAAATGGCCCGATATGGAAAGAGAGAAGGGCAAGGTGAATTATTCAGTTGTCGATGCCATCCTGAAATGGACAGAGGAAAACCATATCCCTCTTCGTGGCCATAACCTGTTTTGGGGAATACCACAGTTCGTGCAACCCTGGGTAAAAGCCCTGGATGATGCAGAATTGAGCCAAACCCTGCAAAGAAGAGGGGAATCCATAACTTCGAATTATAAAGGACGGTTCGCCGAGTACGACCTGAACAACGAGATGATTCATGGCAACTATTATGAAGACAGGCTTGGCCCTGAGATAACCAGGCTGATGGCTGAATGGGCACATAACGGGGACCCTGGCGCCAAACTGTTTCTTAACGATTATGATGTTCTTACAGGCAACATGCTCGACAGATACATGGCTCACATAAGGAAACTCCTCGCGCAGGGTGTTCCTGTTGCAGGCATCGGCGCGCAGGGGCACCTTCATGCCGAGACCTTCGACAGGACTGAGCTCAGAAGAGCCCTCGATTCGCTTTACACCTTCGGGCTGCCGGTAAGGATCACCGAATTCAACATCCCCGGGCAAAGATCAAAATATTACAGGGAAAAAATAACTGTAATGACCGCCGAAGAAGAGGCCGTGAAGGCAAAAGAACTCACGGATTATTACCGGATATGCTTTGCTCATCCTGCCGTTAAAGGAATCCTTATGTGGGGATTCTGGGAAGGGGCAAACTGGATACCTGTTTCTTCGCTATACAAGAGAGACTGGACTCCGACACCTGCAGCAGAGGCATACAGGGATCTTATTTTTAAGGAATGGTGGACCAACGGATCAGGAACAGCCGGCAAGAAGGGGATTTATTCAACTGATGCATTCTATGGCAGGTATAAGGTAACTGTTAACGGAGTCTCCAGGGAGGTTACCCTTGAAAGCAAAAACCCCTCATTAACAGTCGATTTCACCAAATAAATGCCTCTGATTTCGTATCTTTGCATATAATAATCAGGGATATGAAAATGAAGCTGCTGGCAATCCTCGCTGTTGCTGTTGCGTTCACATCGTGTAACGTAGGCAGCAGGACAACAGAAAATACCGAACAGGACTCTGTTAAAAAATTCACAGTCAAAGAAGTTTGGCGAACCGATACAGTTCTGCTTACACCCGAGTCAGTCATCTATGACAAAAAAAGAGATATCCTTTATGTTTCGAACGTGAATATGGAACCGAGAATGAAGGATGCAAACGGCTTCATTTCAAAAATTGACAAAAACGGGAAAATCATCGAGCTGAGATGGATCGAAGGCCTGAGTTCGCCAAAGGGAATGACAATAGTTGGTGACACCCTGTACGCTGCAGATGTGGATGAGATTGCGGTGATGGATATCAATCAGGGTAAAGTGATAACAAAGATAGCGATTGAAGGCAGCCGGATGCTCAATGACATGACCTCAGACGACAACGGTAACATATATTTCTCAGATACAGATGCGAACAGGATATTCAGGCTTCACGGAGGCAAGGTCGACGAATGGCTGGCTGAAGGCCTTCTTGGCCCTGATGGCCTGCTTTTGCTTGGTGACACTTTATACATTGCCTCACAGGGGGCAAACAATTTTGCATCGATCAATGTTGTCAACAAGCAATTCACGGTGCTGACCGACAGTGTAACACACGCTGACGGCATTGCATACACCGGTATTCCCGGGTATTATCTTGTAACAGACTGGGATGGTCAAATATTTTTGATCAACCCTGACTTCAGCAAAACTACACTGCTGAACACCAAGAAGATACAAATGAATACCGCTGATATCGAGTTCATTCCGGAAGAAAGCCTTTTGATTGTACCTGCTTTCTTCAAAAACTGTGTTGTTGCATACAAGCTCTCCGTTGCCGGTAAAACTGCTCCACTAAATCCCTGATCACAGTGAAGGACAGGGAATCATTCTTCTTTTTGCTTTTCTCTTCACCTCCTGCAGGGTCCATGCAAGTGAAACTTCATGTGCTCCTCCGGTCTTGGTCATGAGCCTCGAGATCGTGTAGTCATAACTGTAGCTCATGCTGACGTTGGTGAAAGTGTATCCGAACTGAAGCGTGATAGCCCCGTTGTTGGGGTTGTCGGAAAAGACAGGCAATCCCCTGTACCATAACCCGAACAGCATCGGAGACCGGCTGTAATAGGCTCCTATATCGAGGTATTTGTAGTAATCCTGCATCATGAAATTGAATGCCCCTGAAATACTCTCCTGTGTCTGGCTCCTTCTCCTTCCAGGGATGACATACTTTCCTCCGCCATAGATTGAAAGCCTAAGTGGAAGATAGCCGCCTTCGCTGCGAAGATAACTGTTGAGCGAAAGCAGGTGATCTACGGTAAACCCGGCCCAAACCCTATCGTTGTAAGCCAGGAGGGAACTGGTAACATCAAGATGCCTTATGGGTTTTACAGAGCTCAGGCGCTCTATCTCTATCGATGCGGGCAGCACAAAATCCCTCGAGATCTGGTCGCTGAAAATGAGCTGGTTATAATTGATCTGCTTCATGTGATAATAAACCTGCAGCCCCGGGCTTAGAGTCCATTTCCTGTTAATCTTAAAATTGTAATTGTAGTTCAGCCCGATATTATTCATGGTGATCAGTCCGCCCGCAAGTTCATCACGGAGAAGCAGTAGTCCTACCCCACTGTTGAATTTTTCAAGATAATGATCTGCGGAAAGTGCAAAAGTTATATAATCACCCGGCAGCTTTGGCCACTGGTCACGGAAGTTAAGTATGATCCGCGACTCTCCGCTTCCCCCTGCAAATGAGGGGCTCAGATAAACCGGCGCCGCATAAAACTGTGTGAATACCGGATCCTGACCGGGACAAAACCTGCTTCCGGAAACTGTCAACACCAGCATGAAAAATATTAACTTTCTCATTTGTTATCCAGAATTTCTTTAATAAATCACAAGGATGTTACCGAAATAATTAAAAGGCTGCCCGTTGTTGAACCTTCCAACGACCTTAAACACATAAGCGCCCTCTTCGACAAGCTTTCCTTTGAAGTAACCATCCCAGCCTATATTGAGATCATCTGTTTCAAACAACCTGATTCCCAGCCTGTTGTATACCTCCATGTGATACTGTGCAGCACCCTCGATGAAACAATGGAATACGTCGTTCGAGAAATCGTTTTCGTTGAATTGTCCTCCTGATGGTCCGTTCGGATTGGGAGTGAATGCGTTGGGACAATTGATCACACCTGCAAGATCGACGAACACTGCATTATGAACCACAACTGAATCGTAGCATTTGTATCCCGACCACACATGAAGAGTTACATCATAGCTTCCCTTTTCCTGATACTTGTATGAAGGATTCATTTCCGTAGATACATTGCCATCGCCAAATTCCCAGCGTAATGAATCTATACCCTGTGTGAGGTTGAAGAAATGGATAGCATTGCCCGGGATGAATGCAGTATCAGGTGTGATCTCAAAGCTGGCCACAGGTATTGGCCTCACAATCACAACAGTGTCCTTATGTACAAGGAAGCCATCGGGCCCCGTAGCTGTGAGCCTTACTTTATAAGTTCCCGGTACATTATAAGTGTGGTTGGTATTGGCAGCAGTGGATGAAGTGCCATCGCCGAAATCCCATCTGTAGGGAGCGCCGCCGGCAGAGGTATTGACGAAGCTGACATGCAGAGGAGTGCAACCGCTTCCGGGCAGAGGCTCAAAATCTGCAACAGGCATTACCCTGTGTGTAATGACTACCTGGTCCGTGGCAATACATCCCTCGTTATTGATAGTCCATGCAAAAGAATTCGCACCGCCTCCAAGACCCGTGACGCCGGTCTCAAATGCAGATGGGGTTGTGATAGATCCAAGGCCTGCCAGCACCACCCACTGTCCGGTTCCCTTTAACGGTTTGTTACCGATCAGTCGGGCGGATGGCTGATAAACAACCTGGTCAGGACCTGCATAAACCTCTGCGAGATTGTTTGTAATTATCACATCGTCCACAGTTCTGCAACGTCCGCTTACTGTTGTCCATCTCAGTGTATTCTGGCCGAATCCAAGATTTGAAATCTGGCTGTTGTACGTTGTTGTGTCGCTTAAGATTCCCGAGCCGCTGACGACAGACCATGATCCTGTCCCGATAACAGGATTTGTTGCCAGAAGATTTGCAGTTGTGTTACATACCGAGCGGTCTTCACCGGCATAAGCAACTGTTGGCATGCTGTTCAGAACCGTAACCTCATCGAACATTATGCAACTTCCATTTGAGACTGTCCAGCGCAGAACATTGGGTCCGTTCCCAAGCAGAGTGGTTGGGGTATTCGGTGAACCGGAGTTCCCGAAAGTGGCAGAACCGCTTACCACGCTCCACTTCCCGGTACCGATCGCCGGTTGATTGGCGGACATGAAAACATTATCGGCGCAAATATCCAGGTCAGGACCTGCATTGGGACCTGACGGAAGATTGTTCACAACGTTCACTGAATCAAAGTTGCTGCAACCTGCGCTTGTCACTGTCCAGATCAGCTTGTTCTCACCTTTTCCAAGATTGGTGATACGGGTATTGTACAGAGTATTGTCGACAATTGTAGCTGATCCTTTGAGTATTGACCATCTGCCGTAACCTGCAACAGGAGCGGTTGCATATAGCTGTGTATTATCCGAGCATAAATACTGGCTGGGGCCTGCCTCAATATTTGTGGGCTGATCGTTGTTGATGACAACTTCATCGGATGATACGCATCCGAGGTTTGTGACTGTCCACCTGAGCACGTTCCTGCCAATTGACAAATTAGAAACCTTCGAGTTGCTCAAAGTCGTGTTGGCTATGACCGCTGATCCGCCCAATATGCTCCACTCAGCAGTACCAACCTGCGGTGTATTTGCATTCAGTAAGATTTCTTCACCACAAACAGAACGGTCTGAACCAGCGTATGCGGTACTTGGTGAATTATTTGTAATCACAACATCATCACTGGATACACAGCCGGCATTGGTTACTGTCCACCGCAGCATGTTCATTCCCCTGTCGAGGCTGCTGACCTCGGTATTTGACTGGTTCGGATTAGTGAAATTGGCTGATCCCGAACCTCCGACGACTGTCCACTGGCCTTTGCCAATACCAGCATCGGTCGCATTAAGCATTGCATTTGGAAGGCAGTTCACCTGGTCCGCACCCGCGTTCGCAGAGATAAAATCGTAACTGATCGCAACCTCGTCGAAAGATACACAACCGTTATAAGTAATTGTCCATCTGAACCTGTTGCTTCCCGGTGCCAGGTTCGTAACAGTGGAAGTTGCATCGCCTGCATTCTGGATGTTGCCAGAACCGCTGAGAACAGTCCATACCCCTGTACCATAAGTCGGGGAATTCCCAGGGAGGGTTATATTATCAACACAGATAGATTTGTCCGCGCCGGTATAAGCTGTAGTCGGTTTGTTACTGGTTATCGACACGATGTCTGTGTGAGAGCATGTATTATTGGTGATAGTCCAGGCAAAACGATTATCGCCTCTGGCCAGATTGTATGCCTTGTTCCCTCTGAAAAATGCTGACCCTGAAACCACGCTCCATTCACCAACTCCGATTGTGGGAGTATTCGGATAAAGGTTGACCGAATCGGCACAGATGATCTGATCACCGCCTGCTTCTGCAAAGGTTGGCTGTTCGTTTATAATATTCACCTCATCGTATGAGCTGCATCCTCCGTTCGCTACAGTCCACCGGAAAGTATTGGAACCAGATCCGAGGTTACTTACCACAGAGTTGAATAATGATGGATTATCAATAGTTCCTGACCCGCCGACGACAGACCATTCCCCCGTTCCAATAACCGGGTTATTGGCTGCAAGGGTCGATGTAGTAACGCATAGTCGCTGATCGATGCCAGCATTGGCTGTAGACGGTGAGTTATTGATTATTGTCACTTCATCGGAAGTAACCATATATTCATACACTGTCCATTTGTAGACATTGGCCCCTTTTCCCATGTTGAACACCTCGCTATCCCATTTGTAAGGATCGGTAAAAGTACCGGAACCTGCCACCACCGACCACTGTCCTGTGCCGTAATTCGGCTTTGTGCCTGCCAGGGTGGTGCGGTCCGAGCAAAGGGTTTGATTCGGCCCTGCATCGGTGACGGTGGGTGTGTAATTTGTTACCTTCACTTCATCCTGACTGTAACAAAGGTTGTTGGTGATTGTCCATCTGAAGATGTTGTCGCCGATACCAAGCCCGGTTACCGTAGAATTAGAGAGATTGATATTAGTTATAGTCGCAGCGCCGCTTATCAGTGTCCATTGACCTGTTCCGATCACCGGAACATTTGCTGCCAGTGTATAGTTGTCTACAATAAGGATTGCGTCTACCCCGGCATCCGAATTGGTCGGCAGGTCGTTCCTGATTATTGTCTCATCAGAACTGATACAGCCTCCATTGTTTATGGACCACTTCAATATATTGGCACCTCTTGTAAGATTGATGACAGTTGCCCTGGGATCGGCCATGTTGCTGAACGATCCTCCCCCGGAGACTATCGACCATGACCCTGCTCCTGCTGATGGAGTGTTCGCAAACACGCTTGTTGTCATCGAACATATCGTCTGATCAGGGCCGGCATCGACATTCACTTTCCTGTTTGTGATTGTAACATCGTCAAATGATGTGCAGCCGCCTACAGTGACGGTCCATCTGAAAACATTATCGCCCTGTCCCACGCCTGTCAGAGTGCTGTTGGGAACTGCAGGTGCAGCGATATTCCCCTGCCCTGAAAGCTTTGTCCATAATCCTGAACCCGGAAGATATCCTGTGGCATCTGCGGCGAGTGTAGTCGCATCGGTGCAAAGGATCTGGTCGGGTCCTGCAGCGGCAAGAGGAAGAGGATTAACAGTCACACCCAGGGAAGATGCAGCACCATTGGTACAGCCATTAATTCCGTACACTGAAACTGCACCTGATACTGATCCGACAGGGTAATCCACTTCGATCGATCTTGTGCCAGTACCGCTTACTATTACGGCACCATGAGGCAGATTCCAGACATAGTTGGTTGCATTTGCAATTGCGGGAACAACATACAATACCCTTGTTGATCCCTGGCATATAAGTGTTGAACCTGAAATGGCACCGGCTGCAGCAGGAAGAAGATTAACAGTGAGAGATGCAGTATTTGTCAGGAAGTTGTTGCAGTCGCCTGTTACAACACATCTATAAACGCCTCTGTCGGCAAAAACTGCATTACTGATCACAAGAACAGATTGTATTGACCCTGAAATATTTCCTGCATCTGACAGGTTAACTCCATCTTTCTGCCACTGGTAATGAAGGTTGAAGCCAGTAGCCCTTACTTCGAAGAAGGCATTCTGACCTTCACACACAGTCATATTCTGGGGTTGCTGTATGATCACAACTTTTTCTTTAACAATGAGGCTGGCAGCAGCACTGTTAACAGTGTTGCAGTCGTCAGTGATAGTACATGAATAGCTATCCTGGTCGCTCATCTGTAAAACACTGATTTTAAGATTTGCTGTAGTGGCGCCCGTCACTCTTGCAGAGTTGTTAAGGAGCACACCTCCTTTATACCATTGGTAATGCAGGTTGACTCCTGTTGCCAAAGCTGAGAATGTTGTGTTCTGTCCCTCGCATTTAGTGTCGTTCGAAGGCGATGTAACAAGGGTCAAAGCAGGATTGATCGTAATGACTGCTGCATTGCTCATTTCGTCATTACAGGTATTCCATACCCTGCACCTGTATGAGCCGGAGCGGGCAGCTGTAACATCAGTAATTACAAGTAATGAAGTATTTATTCCTGATGTATTCGCATCGGCAGCAACAGGGGCGCCATCCTTTTCCCATGCATAACTTAAGTTCTCACCTGTAGCATTAACCTCAAGAACCAGCCAGTCGTGAAGGCAAAGCGCCTGTGACACCGGCTGAACAGAAATATTAGCAGGCTCATTTACAGTAAGTTCTGCAACGTTACTGTTTGCAGTGTTGAATGTGCCTGTAACAATACATGAATAGTCACCCTCATTTGCTGCAGCAACGGAAGAAATGACAAGATTAGGTGTATCTGAACCTGAAACCACTCCTCCGTCTGTAAGACTGGTCCCGTTGAACATCCAGCGGTAAGAAACAATCGAACCTGTGGCAACAACAATGAATGAGGCAGAGCCACCTGTGCACTGATCAATATCAGCAGGCGAAGCTGTTATAGTGACAGGAACATTTACAGTGAGGATACCCGGGTTAGAAGTAAGTGTTCCGCATTTACCTGTTACAACGCACCTGTAAGATCCGGCATCAGCAACAGCAACATTCGTAACACGAAGAATTGCTGATGTTGAACCGATGATCTTAATACCATCCTCAACAAGCGGTGAACCATCTTTTTGCCACTGGTAACTTATTATTATGCCGCTTGCGGCAACACTGAAGACTGCAGTTGTGCCCAGAACAATATTCTGGTTAGCCGGATGAATTGAAATGGTGGTTGCCGGGTCCACTGTAAGGGTAACAGAACTGCTTTCAACAATACCACAGGGACTTATTACCTCACATTTATAGATTCCTTCATCCCCATCAATAGAACCTGAGATCCTTAGTTCATTTGTTGAACTTCCGGAAATCCTTCCTGCATCGGTCATGTTGACATTGTTGTACTTCCACCTGTATGTTAGCGGCGCTGTTCCTGAAGCCGCAACAGATATTATTGCTGTGCTGCCCTGGCAGACAACAGTATTAACAGGCTGTGTGAGGATCTTCGCACCGGAATTCACAACAAGGTTTGCCGGATTGCTTGTGGCTGTCCCGCATCCTGATGCGCTTGTGATATAACAGGTATATGCCCCGGAATTGGTGCTGTTTATGCCATTTATTATAAGTGTATTATTAGTGGCGCCAGGCATTGCCACATTATTAAACCTCCACTGATATGTGAGAGGAAGCCCGCCGGTGGCATTCACCATGAACTGAACATTTTCGCCCTCACAAAGGGTTGCATTTGAAGGCTGCAGCGTAATGGCAGTCAGAGGATTGACCCTCAATTCCGCACTTATTGTTCTGATTGTATTGCAATTACTGACAATTTCGCAGGAATAGAATCCTGCATCGGCAAGGAGAGCATTCGAAATTATGAGGCTATTTGTATTGACGCCTGCATAGCTTCCTGTGTTACTTAGATTATTGCCATCCTTTTTCCATTGGTATGAAGTAACTGTCCCTGTTGTCGTTACAGTTACCGAAGTCGAGCTGCCCTGGCAGATTGTAGTAAGAGCCGGAGGTTCAGCACTTATCATGACAGGTACATTAACAACAAGTACTGCAGGTTCTGAACTTATATTTCCACATGAACCCGTAATTGAGCATGTGTAAGATGCTGCTTCGAAGGGTGTAATGCCGGTAATTTTCAGCTGGCTCGTGCCTGATCCTGTAACGACAGCGCCTGATGGCTGTGCACCTTCAATTAACGGTGCAGAGCCTTTAAACCATTGGAATGTAGAGATATTTCCTGCTGCAGCAACATTAAATATCACCTCATCACCTGCACATTTGGTATATCCTGAAGGCTGAGCAGTGATTACAGTAGTCGGATTGACTGTTATCACAGCATTTGTGCTTGTCAGCGGGCTTCCGCATAAGCCTGATACGGTGCAGGTATAGATTCCGGCATCACTGACCTGTGCATTTGATATTACAAGCTCGTTTGTCGTTATACCTGTTATGTTTGCAGCTGTTATTGGCTGGCCTCCCTTCTTCCAGAGATAGTTCAATCCATCCCCGGTTGCAGTAATGGTTATCCTGGTTGAAGCATCTTCACAGATAGTAGCGGCTGAGATTGCTGGCGCTCCGATTGAAGTGACCCTGTTGACTGTTAATATTGCGGGGTTGCTTGTTACAGAAGCACCGCAGTCACCTGAAACTATACATGTATATGAGCCTTCGTGCGATGCTTTTGTCAAACCGGTTATTGTTAAGACCTGGTTCCCCGGGGCAGGAGCTCCGAGAGATGATCCATTCCTTCTCCATTCATACAGCAGGTTGGTTCCTGTTACGGCTACAGTGAATGTCACTGCATCGCCCTCGCAGGTTACACGGCCTATGGGCTGAGTTGCAATGGCAGTGACCGGATTTACCGTAACCGCAACATCGTCACTCGTTACGGGTGTGCTGCATGCACCTGTAACAGTGCACGAGTAAACACCGGAATTTGTAAGAACTGAATTGGAAAGTACAAGGGTATGATCATTGATTCCTGTAATATTTGCATCTGTTATCGGCTGACCATTTTTCTTCCATAGGTAAGTCAATCCCGTTCCTGTAACATTGAATCTGAATGAAGTTGATGTTCCTTCACAAAGCGGAGGAGGTGCAACAGGCTGTGCAACAATTGCTACAGGATCATTTACGATCAGTGTTGCAGGGTTACTAGTTTTTGGTCCGCAGGTACCCGTTACTACGCAGAAGTACGTCCCGTTATCTGAAACTGTGACCGGATTGATGGTATATTCAAATGTGAATGCGCCTGGTATCGGTGAGCTGAGGTCGTCCTTGTACCATTGATATGAAAGTCCGGCACCGGTTGCAGTTACAGAGAAGATATGAATGTCTCCGGAGCATTTTGTTCCGCTTAGAGGATGGGTCGTTATTTCTGTGGAAGGATTTATTGTTACTATTGCAGCCGCGCTTATCTCTGAACCATCGACAAGACAGGTGTAAGCGCCTGCATCAGCGGCAACGGATGCTGCTATCGTGAGAGAGGCTGAATTTGCTCCTGAAATCCTGCCACCATTAACGA
>JBLNAO010000160.1:0-13030 GCA_050259395.1 Chloroflexota bacterium | reverse complement strand
GCATCGGACCTTTTCCTGAGAGAACTCCCCTGAATGCCAGGATAACACGAACGACAGACTACGGCGCATATAGGATCGAACATATTGTTTATGAGTCTATTCCGGGTTTTTATGTAACCTCATCACTTTACATTCCTGCAACCGGACGTAAAAACTCAAAGCTTCCGGCAATTATTTACTGCAGCGGACATTCAGCCGATGGTTACAGGAGCGATATTTACCAGTATGTTATTCTGAACCTTGTTAAAAAAGGCTTCATCGTTTTTGCGTTCGATCCTGTCGGACAGGGAGAACGCCTGGAGTATTATGACAGGAAGACCCGGCAATCATCCCTCGGCGGCCCGACAAGCGAACACTCTTATCCCGGTGCACAGGCTTTTCTTACCGGAAGCTCCGAAGCCATGTACATGATCTGGGATGGAATAAGGGCGGTGGATTATCTCATTTCAAGGAAAGAAGTCGATCCTGCACGAATAGGGATAACCGGCCGCTCCGGAGGAGGAACGCAATCGGCTTATATAGCTGCCTTCGACGATCGTATTTATGCTGCTGCACCGGAAAACTACATAACAAATTACAAACGCCTCCTCCAGACGATCGGACCACAGGACGCCGAGCAAAATTTATTGAACATAGTCTCAAAAGGTCTCGATCATCCTGATTTTCTTATTGTAAGGGCTCCAAAACCTGCGCTGATGATTACAACATCGGGCGACATGTTCAGCATTCAGGGTGCAATGGAGACAGAAGCGGAGGTTGCCGGAATTTACAATGCTTACGGAAAGTCAGAAAATTTTTCGCGATGTGAGGACAATGCCGGCCATGCCTCGACAAACAGGAACAGGGAAGCTATGTACGCATTTTTTCAGAAGCATCTTTCAAATCCAGGTAATCCTTCCGATGAGGCTGTGCATCTTCTGTCGGCTGATGAGCTGAGGGTTACGGATTCAGGACAGGTGTCTCTTTCACTAAATGGCGAAACGGTTTTTTCACTCAATATGAAAAGAGCCAATGAACTTGAGAAGAACCTGAACAGCATGAGAACTAATCTGCAAAGCTTCCTTCCATCAGTGGTAAGATCAGCCAAAGAGCTTTCGGGTTTTTCGGAGCCATCTCTGAAGAACGTCCCTGTTTTTTCAGGAAGGATACGAAGGAATGGTTATGCAATAGAAAAATACATACTTGAAGGAGAGGGAAATTATGTGATGCCCTATCTTCTTTTCAAACCCGATACTCCAAACGGAAAGGCTTTGATCTATCTGAATCCCGACGGAAAAGCTGCGGGTGCAAAAGCAGGAGGGGAGATCGAATCATTTGTTGTGCAGGGTTATACAGTGCTTGCACCCGACCTGATCGGTATCGGTGAAACTTCACATGGTGATCTCAAGGGTGATGCATATTTCAGCGGTGCGTCGCACAACCTCTGGTACGCGTCGATGCTCACGGGGAGAAGCATCACAGGCATCCGGGCAGGAGATGTAATCAGGTTGGTCAACCTGCTTTCAGGGACCGGATACACGGATATTTCAGGGTATGCCGTGGCGAATATGGCGCCCGGGCTTTTGCATGCGGCTGTTGCCTCTGATAAGATAAGGGCGGTGATCCTTACGGGATCATTTTCATCTTACATGTCGATTGCAAATCACAGGTTCTACAATCCTTTCTACATTCTCGATTGTGTGCCCGGTGCCCTTGGCAAGTATGACCTTCCCGATCTTGCATCGGCACTTGCACCACGGAAGCTGGTAATTGAGGATGCCGTAGATTGCCTTGGGACAAAAACATATTCTGAAAGCATTGAAAAAGATCTTGATATTATTCGAACTGCCTACTCTGATTTGAATGCCGCCTCATCTCTGAGGATTTCTGAAGAAAAGATGAGTGTTAATGAAGTAACGGAGTTTCTCAAATGAGGCATGATTTTTGTTGCATCATCACCGATAATCTCTGAACGGCTTTGAAACTAAAACTTAGACTCACTATCCTGCTCTTCGCAATTATCTGCGTAAAGACTTTCCCCCAGGGATTCACTGCAGGAATTCACAGTGGTTTAAACATTTCCGATATACATAGCAACAATACTTCGGGAAAATGGAAATTCAAGCCCGGGCCGTACCAGGGTGCTTTTCTTACCTGGAACATCAACAGGATAATCGGGATTAAAGGTGGCCTGGATTATTCGACCGTATACTACGAACATGTCTACTCCAATCCCTATTACCCTCCTGTTATTTACAGCTACTCAAGCTCGTATATTCCATCGGATCTGTGGTTTCCGTATCCTGAGACATTTGATTACAATATTCTCTCTCTTCCTCTGCAGTTGCAGCTGACGGTACCCTCCAAACCGGATCTTCATGTGTCGGCAGGTGTTTTTTATTCCTTTGTCAGCCAGAAGAAAAACTATGGCAAAACTTCTGAGCAGGACTTTGGTTACATCTTCTCTACGGGATGGTCCCTTCCATTAAGCGAAAGTTTCAGGGGAATGCTGGATGTAAGCTATGTAACAGGAAGAAGGGAAATAAGCGATTACGGACTGTTCCGGCATGGAGCATTTGATTTTTCTGTTGGTATCGGGTATAAATTTGGCAATGAAAAAAACAGGAATAATTCTGCTGACTCTTCAGCCTCGGGCCTGAAGATTGTGTATACAGGCGGAATGAATGTTTCCTGGAATGGTTCACACAATCTCCCACCATCATATTCCCGGGCTTACGGCCCGTCTGCCGGTTTCAGGCTCGAGATGCCGGTGGAGAATCATGTATATTTTGTAACCGGGCTGGCATTTGAACGAGCCGGATATTCGGTAAAAGATTCCAGTGATGTAACCTATGCAGCCATAGTGTCCAAATCTGCTTCAGCATTTGTAGATACAAGGACAGGCATTGATTATATTACAATTCCCGCATTGTTTCAGATCAGTCCCGGCCGGCGTGAAAGGTTCTATTTCGCCACCGGTCCTTATTTCTCCATAAAGCTTAATGCGAGAACAACCGGAAGATCCTTCACGGAACAGAACGCCGCCACCATGTACCAGTATATACGAAATACGGTTTACAACGATGTGGAAAGACTCTTTAAGGGAAATGATCTTGGCTGGTGTTTCGGCGCAGGCCTGAATTTTCCTCTGAAGGGTTGCATAGGTGAGCTGGGTTTGCAATATCGCCGCGGATCAAGGGATGTATTTGATACATCATCGCTTCCTGCAAGCGAAAGAGCAACATACGGGGTACCTGTCCGGAACAGGATTCTTACAGTTCATTTGGGAATAAAGATCCCTGCAAAAAGAAGAGCAGTATGAATATCCTGAAAAAATACGGAATATTGTTTTCAGCGCTGATAATTCTTGCCGGCGCAGTATCATGTGCTCATGATCCGAATACCGAACCTGTTGAAAAATGGTATATCGAATTTGGCGACCCGGGAGGTAAGAGGGTATTTATTGGTGAAACGATTAATGTGAGCCTTGAGCTGAGGGACCAGCTGTATGGTTCAGAGGATAAGGCCACAGTGGAGTTCAGGATATTGAGCGGAGGAGGGATGTTATCCAGCTTCACTCCCGATATTGTAAATGGGAAGCTTACCACGGTGTGGACTCTGGGCGGGGATTCATTCAAAAACACTCTCAGGGCTGACTTGTACAGGCAGGATGGATTTCGCCTCACTTCAAGGGATCTGAATGCTTACTGTTTCGTTCCCGGACAATGGAACAAAATTGTTGAGCAACCTGATAAAGGCTTTTCCTACATTGCAGCAGATACTATTGCCGGGGTTACCCTGGCACTTTCGTATGGCAATGTTTACAGGCAGGGAGGCAGGTATTATATCTGGGAAGAGGTGACAGATCCCTTGATCTTCGAAGCGAGGTCGGTTAATGTTGATAATTCAGGAGTTTTTTACATCACAACATGGAAGGGAGATGTGGTGAAAAGTGTCGATCATGCGCTTACCTGGATAAAATGCACCAGACCCTATCCTGAGATACCATATTTTGTTTATATCACTGTGTCAAACGATGGCTACATCTGGGTTGGTCGCTACGATGCCCCATCGAAATTCTCGAAGGACGGCGGATTGACATGGCAGCTTTCCGGAGATAATTTCCCTTCATCATATAACGGGAATATTTTCCGCCTTAAAAATGGTGCAATAATTTGTCACGGTACTAATAAGCCCGATAAAAAGAGGCTTCAGATTTCGTTTGATGACGGACTTACCTGGATAACCAGGGAGACTCCGGGATATTCGACAAACATGTATGTGAATGAGAAGGATGAGTTATTCATCGGCACACAGGAAAACGGGTATACATTTTACAGGACAAACGATCTCGGGCTGACATTTGAACGACTATATTCAGTATATCCCAAATGGGGAACGATACCTGACGCAAACCTTGTCCATAAATGGAAAGACATGTACTACATCGGGATACCGGGTTTCGGAGTTCTTAAATCACCGGATTTAGTGCATTATGAAAAACTCTGGGAAACCGAAGATATCTTTGAACTCTTCATTGATCATACCGGTACGCTTATAGCCAGGTCAAGAAACTGGGAAGGATCTTATTACTACAAACCAGTCACCATCAAATGATACTACAGCCTGATTTTAACTTCTTTTAACATTGTTTTGAGGAAGCTTCCTGTTGCCATATATTAAAAGGTGTTACATTTATTGGCATAAAGCGGAATTATTCCTATCTTTTCTGAACTTTAGATTCCGTTATCATTTTTAAGATATTGTTATGGCCCTTGGACGAAGGAACTTCTTAAAGACCTCTGTTGCCGGCTCTGTCACTCTAGGATTATCCGGCAGATTGTTTTCAATGAATCAGAAGCAACAGTCAACTCAGGGAAGGATAGGCATCATCGGACTGGATACTTCCCACAGCACTGCATTCACAAAGTCCCTCAATGGTTCTGACACCAGGCCTGAGTTTGCAGGATTCAGGATTACAGCAGCATACCCCAAAGGGAGCAGTACAATCAAATCCAGCGCTGAGAGAATTCCGGGTTATACCGAAGAGGTTAAGAAGGCTGGCGTGAAGATAGTCAACTCAATAGAAGAGCTTCTTGCGGAGGTTGATTACGTGCTTCTTGAAACAAATGACGGAAGGCTTCATCTTGAACAGGCTTTACAGGTTTTCAAAGCCGGAAAAAGAATGTTCATCGACAAACCTGTGGCAGCATCCCTTTCCGATGCAATTGCCATTTATGAAGCCTCCAAACACTACAATGTGCCTGTATTTTCAGCTTCATCCCTGAGATACATCGACGGTGCAGATGAGATTTTAAACGGTTCAATAGGAAGAGTGCTCGGGGCAGATACATTTAGTCCTGCCACACTCGAGAAAACTCATCCGGATCTTTTCTGGTACGGAGTGCATGGAGTGGAAACACTCTTCACAGTGATGGGTGTGGGCTGCCTGAGTGTAACGAGAACCTTCAGCGAGAAGCATGATGGAGTTACGGGTCAGTGGAACGACGGCAGGATAGGAACTTTCAGGGGGATACGCGACGGGAAATCAGGTTATGGAGGACAGGTTTTCGGGGAGAAAGGCATTGTGGCTCTTGGAACCTATAGCGGTTATGACCCGCTTCTTGTCAAGATCATTGAGTTCTTCAGGTCAGGAAAGCCGCCTGTGAAAGCGGAAGAAACGCTCGAAATTTTCACTTTCATGGCTGCTGCCGATGAGAGCAAGCTGAAAGGCGGAGCTCCGGTTAAGACCGTGGATGTTTTTGAAAAAGCGCGCAAGCAGGCAATGAAGATCAAATTCGAATAATAGCCGGAAAAATAACCAACCAATCATCTAAACCAACCTAAAAATGTCAAACAGAAGAGAATTCATTAAGAAAAGTGCCCTGACAACGGCGGGAATAGCAGTAGGCGGCATGAGCCTCAGCGCTAAATCTTACCGCAATGTGCAGGGTGCAAACGACAGGATCAATGTTGCTGTCCTCGGCATAAGGGGACAGGGAGGCACGCATATCAACAGTTTCTGCGAAATGAAAGATTCCAGGAATGTGCGCGTGGTTACATTATGCGATGTGGATGAGCAGTATTTCGCTCCCAAATCGAAAGTCGTGATCGACAAAACGGGCGTGACACCAAAAACAGAATGGGACATGCGCCGGGTTTTCGACGACAAGGATGTTCATGCCGTATCAATTGCAGCACCTAACCATTGGCACGCGCTTGCGACAATCTGGGCATGCCAGGCCGGGAAAAATGTCTATGTGGAAAAACCGGCTACTTATGGCATCTGGGAAGGACGCAAAATGGTTGAGGCAGCCCGCAAATACAACGTTCGTGTACAGACAGGCACGCAGAACCGTTCCATCCAGGGAGTTATTGATGCCATCAAATTCCTCCATGATGGCGGAATAGGCGATGTGTTCATGGCTAAGGGAACATGCTACAAACCCCGTGATTCTTTCGGAATTGCTCCCGATGGCAATCCTCCAGCATCCCTTCATTACGATATGTGGCTCGGCCCCGCACCGATGAGGCCGTACAATGAGAAGAGAGTTCATTATAACTGGCATTGGTTCTGGGCAACAGGCGGCGGCGACACTGCTAACCAGGGACCTCACCAGTTTGATATTGCACGCTGGGGACTTAACAAAAACGAACATCCACTTACAATATACTCGATGGGGAATGTATTCGGCATAAATCCAAAAGAATGTGAACAGGAGACACCGAATACCCAGACTTCACTCTTCAAATACAGGGACGGAAAGATCCTCGAGTTCGAAACAAGGGGAAGATATACAAACACCGAATCTGACCTTAAGATTGATATCGGAAACCTTTTCTATGGAACAGAAGGCTGGATGGAAATTAATGGCGGCAACTGGGCAGCTTACAGGCAGCGTGAGAAGAAGCCGTTCGCAGGCTCTAAAGTTGAAACCCAATCAGATAAACCGGCAACAGCAGGAGCATATCTTGCAGCTCCGGGCGGATCGAGCCACTACGGGAACTTTATCGATGCTATCAGATCGGGTAAAAATGAAGATCTTCATGCGGACATCCTTGAAGGTTACATGTCTGCCGCCCTTCCTGCACTTGCAAATATTTCCTACCGTCTTAAAAGGGAGCTTACCTTCGACGGTGCGACTGAGAAATTCGTAAGGGACAAGGAAGCCGACGCCTTCCTTACCAGGAACTACAGGGCTCCGTATGTAGTTCCTCAAAAAGTATAGTTTTTCTGTTGTAATCCTTTGTGTCCTTTGTTATGCCCCGCGTGCTTGCAAAGGCACAAAGGATTCATTTTATTCCACAACTATGAAATCTCGCCTGCTCATTTGTTTTTTATCCGTTGTCATTGTTGTTTCTTGCAGGAACAGCAATTCAGATAACGGTCCAAGGGTTTCCATTGTAACTGATAAAAATGAAAGGAAAGCCGATATTCTCATTGACAATAAGCTTTTTACTTCGTACTGCTGGCCTGAAAACGTCTATAAACCAATCCTGTATCCTGTTCTTAATTCCTCAGGAACGGAAATAACCAGGGGATTCCCTCTTAAACCCAGGTTGGGAGAACAGACAGATCATATTCACCAGACCGGAATATGGCTCAACTACGGAAATGTGAATGGCATCGATTTCTGGGGAAATGGTTACAGGGGAGTAAAAGAGCCTGCAGGAGGTGAGATAAAACAGCTCAGGATCGACAAAATTCAGAGCCGCAACGGGGAAGGTTTGATTATCGCTTCTTCAAACTGGCTTGCACCGGACGGGAAGGTGCTTCTTGACGAGAAAACCGAGATGCATTTCATAGCGGACGGAAGCAACCGTATAATAGACCGCATAACAACTCTCACAGCCAAAGATACCGCTGTTGTTTTCAAAGATACAAAAGAAGGGATGTTCGGAATCAGGGTCGCCAGGCAACTGGAACTCCCCTCGAAAACGGGAGTCATACTAATAGATTCTGCGGGTAATCCTTCGACAATCAAGGATACCCTGAATGCTGGAGTGTCAGGGAATTACCTGAGCAGCGAAGGTGTCCGGGGCGAAGCAGTCTGGGGAACACGGGCAAGATGGATGGATCTGTATGGCACAATTAACGGAGAGAATATCTCTCTCGTGGTCTGCGATCATCCAAAAAATCCTGGCTACCCGACATACTGGCATGCAAGAGGCTATGGCCTTTTCTCGGCAAACCCGCTGGGATGGAAAGACTTTACGCAGGGCAAGGAGGAATTCAACTTTACAATTCCCGCAAAAAAATCAGCCAAGTTCCGTTACAGGGTAATTATCAGTTCAGGCTCACACCTCACTCCTGAAGAGATAAACGCCTACGCTGACAAATTCGCAAAAAAGTATAAATAAAAATTCCCAAAAGTATTTTTGCTACACTGAGCTGCAGAGAGGGGTCACAGAGCTACACAGAGTTTAAAAATTGAATTTCTGTGCCACTCTGTGGTCATCCGGATTTCCTCTGTGTAACCTCTTTAATAGAAGAAATTTTTCTAAATTTGATAGTTCTACACTAAACATATATTATGGAAAACCAGAATAACTCCAGAAGAGGCTTTTTCAAAAAAGCCGCACTCGGCACCCTGATGATCGCAGGAATTCCTGAAATAATCTCAGCTTCAATGCCTCCCGCGAAAAAGATAACCCTTTCAAAAGGAAATGTGATCCTGTTCCAGGGGGATTCAATAACTGATGCCGGCAGGAATAAAGAGGATAACTCATACAATAATACACGTGCGCTTGGTTCAGGGTATGCAATGCTTGCTGCGGCGGCTCTTCTCGTAAAGTATGCATCGTCTGATCTGAAGATCTATAACAAAGGGATTTCGGGGAACAAGGTTTTCCAGCTTGCAGAAAGATGGGAAAAGGATTGCATCGATCTTAAACCCGACGTACTAAGCATTCTCATTGGTGTCAATGATATCTGGCACAAGCTGAACGGCCAGTATAACGGCACAGTGGAGATATACAGGAAAGACTATACAGCCCTCCTTGAAAGAACAAAAAAGGCGTTGCCGAATGTTAAGCTTGTAATTTGCGAACCTTATGCAGTGAAAGGAGTAAAGGCCGTTGATGATAAATGGTACCCGGAATTTTATGATTATCAGAAAGCTGCAAGGGAGATTGCCGACAAGTTCGGTGCCACTTTCGTTCCTTTCCAGAAAGTATATGATGAGGCACAAAAACGTGCACCAGGATCATACTGGACTCCCGACGGCGTTCATGCATCATTCGCAGGAGCACAGCTCATGGCAAAAGCATGGATGGAGGCTGTGAAGTAGGAGTGGGAGAGTGGGAGAAGGGGAGAAAGGGAGAAGCGTAGAGCGTAAAGCGTAGTGCGTAAAGCGTAAAGCGTAAAGCGTAAAGTGAAAAGTCTTAAAGACTCCGTGATGACTCTGTGTAACTCTGTGTAACTCCGTGGTGAAGAGCGTAAAGCGTAAAGTGAACAGTTTACCATAAATTCTTTAATATGAAAAAAAATCTTTCAGTTCTGCTCGCCGGAATTATTGCAATCGTATCTGCATTCAACCTTAATGCGGAGGTAAGACTGCCTTCAATTTTCGGTGATAATATGGTTATGCAGCAGAATACTGAAGCTGCAATCTGGGGAACTGCAACTGCGAATGCAACAGTAAGGATAAATACCGGCTGGAATAATAAAAGTTACACGACACGCACAGCAAGTGACGGAAAATGGAAAACAAAAGTTACTACACCTTCAGCCGGAGGTCCCTACGAAATAACAATCAGCGATGGCAAATCCCTGCGGCTGAGTAACATAATGATCGGGGAGGTATGGGTCTGCTCGGGGCAATCAAATATGGAGATGCCGATGAAAGGCTATATGTCTCAACCGGTCGTCGGAGGCAACGAAGCAATTGCAACGTCCTCAAGTCCTGTGATAAGGCTTTTCACAGTAAAAAAAGCGACAAGCCTGAATCCACAGGAAAATTTCGAAGGTTCATGGCAGCTTTCTGAACCATGGACTGTCAGCGAATTCAGCGCAACTGCTTACTACTTCGGCCTTATGCTCAACAGGGTTCTTAAGGTTCCCGTCGGACTGATCAACACCAGTTGGGGCGGGACAAGGATCGAACCATGGATGAGCATGGAGGGAATTAAAAACTTCGATTTTGTAAAGGCTCCCGATCTGAATCAGGCGGGAACAATTTCCCCTCAGACTCCGACCGTTCTCTACAATTCAATGATAAACCCGGTTGCAGGTTATGGTATCAAAGGCGCAATATGGTACCAGGGTGAAGCAAACAGGAATGAATACAAGCAGTACGAAGAGCTTCTTCCCGGATTGATAAGTAACTGGAGAACTATGTGGGGCATAGGTGATTTTCCTTTTTATTACGTCCAGATTGCACCGTACGATTACGGAAACCCGGTCCAGAATTCCGCATACCTGAGGGAAGCACAGCTAAAAGCTTCCACAGCGTTAATGAATGCCGGCATGGCCTGCATAATGGATATAGGCGAAAAAGATTGCATACATCCCCGTGATAAAAAAACCGGAGCGGACAGGCTGGCTTTCCTCGCGCTGACAAAAGCTTACGGAAAATCGGGGTTTACAGGCGATGGACCGGTTTATAAATCAATGAAAGTCAACGGGCAGGTGGCCATACTTGGATTCGATAATGCGCCAAACGGGCTCACCTCTTTTGGCAGGGAACTCTCATGCTTTGAAATAGCAGGTGCAAACAAGCGTTTTTATCCCGCCAGGGCTTCAATATCAGGCAATACGATAAATGTTTATTGCCCGGCAGTTGCCGAACCTGTGGCTGTCCGGTATGCTTTCAAAGACTTTGTTGTCGGTGACCTGTTCAATACCGAAGGAATACCTGCCTCATCGTTCAGAACTGATGACTGGGAATAAGATTTAGAATACATGGCTGATAAAAGACAGGCGCCGGAATTTCCGGCGCCTGTCTTTTATCAATTTCAATTTTTTAAAAAAGGTCCATCGTCTGTTTCAAAATCAAAAAAGTCTTGCCTCTTTTTGGTTAACTTTGTTATTTATTTATCTTATTTTCAGCACATATAACCTGATATATGAATACGAAATTTTTTTCCTGCATAGTAGCTGCCTTACTTATTCATGTCAATATGAGATCACAAAATCTGCCTCAGCTTGGGAAAGATCCCGTGAATAAAGTTGTCGGAGCCATGACACTTGAAGAGAAGGCTTCAATTGTTGTCGGCACGGGAATAAAATTCGGAGGACTTAATCCGGGGTCCGCCGACACCGGTGACAAAGATCTGGTGCCCGGCGCGGCAGGTGCCACTTTTGCTGTTCCACGCCTGGGGATACCTTCAATGGTGGTCGCAGACGGCCCGGCAGGCTTGAGGATAAGTCCCGCAAGACCCGGGGATGACAGGAAATATTATTGCACTGCTTTCCCTGTCGCAACACTTCTTGCATCAACATGGGACAGGGACCTTGTTACTAAAGTCGGAGAAGCAATGGGTAATGAGATTCTTGAATATGGCGTTGACATAATCCTGGGGCCCGGCATGAACATTCACAGGAATCCACTCGGAGGAAGAAACTTCGAGTATTATTCGGAGGACCCGCTTGTTACCGGTGAAATGGCGACGGCTATTATAAAAGGTATTCAGAGTAAAGGTGTCGGCACCTCTGCAAAACATTTTGCCGCCAATAATGCTGAGACAAACAGGAATGCGCTGAATACAATCGTCAGCGAAAGGGCTCTCCGCGAGATATATCTGAAAGGATTCGGAATGGCGGTGGCAAATGCACAGCCATGGACAATAATGTCTTCTTATAACCTCATAAATGATGTTTATGCTCCTGAAAACCCTGATCTGCTTACCAATATTCTGAGGGGTGACTGGGGATTTCACGGATTTGTGATGACAGACTGGTTCGGGGGAACCGATCCCGTGGCGATGATGAAAGCCGGCAATAATCTTCTGATGCCGGGAATGCCTAACCAGAGACAGCTTATCGTTCAGGCCGTAAAAGATGGCACGCTTGATGAAGCAGTGCTCGACAGGAATGTTGCCGGAATATTAAATATTCTTCTTCAGACACCCCGTTTCAAAGGGTATGAATATTCAAATGCGCCCGACCTCAGAGCTCATGCATTGATAACCAGGCAGGCTGCATCCGATGGAATGATCCTTCTTAAGAATAACAGTTCGGCCCTGCCTCTTTCGGGTGGTACAAAAAAAGTTGCTTTGTTCGGCAACTCTTCCTATGAGCTTTTTTCGGGAGGAACAGGAAGCGGCGATGTGAATGAGGCATACACAGTATCGCTGGCGGAAGGAATGAAAAATGCAGGTTATAACGTCAGTGAAAGCCTTTCGAAGCTTTATACAAGCTATCTTGATCTTGCACATGTGGGCAGGCCTTCACCTACCGGTATTATGGCACTCATGCCGCAGGAACCTCTCGAGGAGCTGGTTGTAAACAAAGATATTATCAAGGGTGCTGCCGCCACAAATGAAGCTGCTGTGATAACAATAGGAAGAAATTCGGGAGAAGGTCGCGACAGGAAGGATGTAAAGGGAGATTTTCAGCTGACTGATTATGAATATAATCTGATAAAGGATGTGAGTGATGTTTTCAGGGAAGCAGGAAAGAAAGTTGTGGTTGTTCTAAACATCGGCGGAGTTATTGAAACTGCAAGCTGGAAAGAATTCCCGGATGCAATTCTCTGCTCCTGGCAGGCCGGTCAGGAAGCTGGGAACTCGATTGCCGACATACTGAGCGGGAAAGTCAATCCTTCGGGAAAACTCGCAACCACCTTCCCTGTCAGCTACAGCGATGTTCCTTCAGCCAAAACATTTCCGGGTACTGAAATACCTCAAAGAAAGCCTGCCGCCGACAGCCCGCTTAGTTCTTTTATGCAGATCAAACCAGCGATTGTTTATTATGAGGATGGAATTTATGTGGGGTATCGCTATTACGAAACTTTCGGTGTAAAACCTTCCTATGAATTCGGTTATGGATTGTCATACACTGATTTTGAATATTCAAATCTTAAACTCAGCCCGACCAGGTTCTCAAAGA
>JBLNAO010000159.1:0-3875 GCA_050259395.1 Chloroflexota bacterium | reverse complement strand
GAATTGAAGTACAATATAATCCCGATCACGAGTGCCGTCAACCCCCCTATATAAGCCATGACAACTTTGTCGAGCAGGTTAATTTTCTGTATAAGTGCAACACTTATCAGCCCCACAAGGGTTGCAAAGAAAGTAGCGATGAGTATCGGGATGAATATATCTGCCGGATTGGCAGCCCCAAGCTGGGTCCTGTAAACTATGATACTGACAGGTATGATTGTTAGTCCCGATGCATTCAGCACCAGGAACATAATCTGCGCATTGGATGCCGTATCCTTTTTGGGATTCACTTCCTGCATTTCCTTCATTGCTTTGAGTCCCATGGGAGTTGCAGCATTATCGAGTCCCAGCATGTTGGCTGAAAAGTTCAGTATTATAGATCCGTAAGCAGGGTGACCTTTGGGCAGGTCAGGAAAAAGCCGCAGGAACAATGGTCCGAAAAGCCTGCTCAGAACCGCAACCATTCCGCCCTTCTCCCCGACTTTCATCAGTCCCATCCATAAAGTAAGCACACCGGTAAGGCCCAGGGAAATTTCGAATCCTGTCTTCGCGTTTGTGAAGATCGAGCCGACAAGATCGTTGAATATCTGGGTATTCCCGGCAAAGATCAATTGCCCAAGTGCGACAACGAAGCCAATCAGAAAAAATGCTATCCAGATATAATTAAGGACCATTGAAAAGGTTTGAGGTTGCTAATATAAGAAAAAGGCGAAAGGAAAAAGGAAAAAGTCGTAGCGAAGCGCAGAACCCGACCGACGAAAGGAGCGTCAGGGGATAAGGGGAAAAGGAGTATCTTTATTCATCAATATTCCAGATATGAAAAGATTGCTTTCATATTTTCGGATCTGCGGGTTCATATTAATGATCAGCTGTGTGAAGGATGAGGGTAATGAGTCTGGCAGCAAACCATACACGCCGCCCCCTAAGGATCCATGCACAATGTCACAGCGGGCAATGGTCAATTGTATTATACTCAATCCAAAAAATGGCAAATTTTTCCTTGCTGGTCCTGTCAGTTTAAGCTTCATTATAACCACTCCATCACCGTCTTATGAAATCTCTTTTGGTACGCATCAGGATAGCTTAAAAGTTATTTCACGTCAGTCAGAAAATTCTTTTACACTCACAAACCTTGCACCTTCCCAAACTTATTACTGGAAGTTTTCTGCCTCAGGCTTATGCGGAGGATGCCTTGCAGGCATATCAAAGTTCACTGTAGTTCAGGATACCACTATTCCTTATGTTGAAATCCATCCTGTACCCGATAATCAAAATTTGCCTGTCCCGGTAACAGTTGATGTACTTTCACAAGGAAGCGCGCCGCTGATTGATTGTGGAATTTTTTATGGCGCTTTTTCAAAACCGCAGATCACGGGCACAAAAATCAGCGCAGGAAAAAGAATTGGCTTATTTTCTTTAAAACTCGACACCCTGAAAGAAAATACTGATTATTATGCTGTAGCTTATGCAATAAACAGTTATGGCACCTTTTATGGGAAGGAGGTTGAATTCAGAAGCGGATCAAGGACTGAACCTGAACCGGTCACAGATATCGATGGGAATCATTATGGCAGCGTAATAATAGGAAACCAGTTATGGATGAAGGAGAACCTGAAAACAAAAAGGTTTAATGATGGAACTGCGATACCTTTTGTAACTGATAACATTGCCTGGAGCTCGCTTACCCCAAAACGTACATGGCTTAACAACGATTCATCTTATGCTGCTCAATATGGAATCATCTATAACGGTTTTGTCGCAACTTCTGGAAAGGTTTGCCCGACAGGATGGCATGTCCCTACAGAAGAAGAATGGAAAAACCTGGAATATTTTCTTGGGATGTCTGTTTATGATGCTGCTAAAATAGACATGAGAGGCACAACAGAAGGCCTTCTAATGAAATCAGATTCGGGCTGGCTTGAAAATGGCAATGGACAAAACACTTACGGTTTTACAGGATTGGGGGGAGGATACAGGCATCCCAACGGTTCATTTGCAAGTCCAGGTGCAATAGGTCAATGGTGGTCATCTTCAAAGGATCAGAAATATGATTATTCCTGGTGCAGGTCCCTGATTTACAATGCATCAGGAATAAGCAGAACCCTCACCGGTATGCAATATGGTTGCAGCATCAGGTGCATCAAAGACTAATTGGACAGGCAGCACGGAACAAGAAATCTCTGTGTCTCTCTGTGGTCCACTGTGAATCTCTGTGTCAGTTCTTCAAAAAATTTTTATTAATATTACATTCCTTTTTTAAAATACATAAAAATGGCACGTTTCAGGAGAATCGACGTAATCTTAAAGATCAGGGAAGCCGGAATAATTCCAATCTTCTATCATAAAGATGCTGAAGTATGCAGGAATGTAATAAAGGCATGCTATGAAGGGGGCATAAGGGTTTTCGAATTCACCAACAGGGGGGATTTCGCACATGAGCTTTTCAGCGACCTTAACAAATGGGCTGAAAAAGAAATGCCGGAACTTGCCATGGGAGCAGGTTCAATCGTCGATGCCGGGACAACTTCACTTTACATACAATTGGGAGCAAATTTCATCGTCTCACCGGTTCTTAATCCGGATATGGCCAAAGTATGCAACCGCAGAAAAATACTGTGGTCACCCGGCTGCGGAACTATTTCTGAAATAAGCCAGGCCGAAGAGCTCGGAGCTGAGATCGTCAAAATATTTCCCGGCAACTCCGTGGGAGGAGCTGATTTTGTGAGGTCAATCAAGGGCCCGTGCCCCTGGACAAGCATTATGCCGACAGGCGGGGTGGAACCAACACTCGAAAACCTGACCGAATGGTTCGATGCCGGAGTTACATGCGTAGGTATGGGTTCAAACCTGATTACCAAGGACATAATTCTGAGGAAGGACTGGGCCGCACTACAGGACCAGGTGACTGCCGCCGTGAAAATTGCGAGGATGTTTCAGATAAATTGAGGCAGGGGTCAGCTCTGTATGATCTTTCACCACCACTCCATACGCTCCGATTTAAGCTCTAACACAATTCATTCGCCCGGGGCCCTGTAAAGCTCAACATTCGATATTACAGGACAGGCTTCAGACTTGCTTACCGACACTTTGATCTGCGTGGTTTTTGTTGCAGGAAATTTCCTTATCACCTTATAGCCTATTGTGGTTCCATCGATAAGCTTCTCCCATTCGCCGTTTTTCAACGCAGAAACAGTAAACTCCTGCACCCTCTGACCGAGCTTGATATATTCCTGAAGGACAATCCGGTTCACTTCTGTCTCCTCTCCGAAATTGATTATAATGTCTCCGGTGGTCACATCATCTTTGGTAGCCCAGTAAGTTTCAGGATTTCCATCGGTAACATTTGAGGCGGAATATTCTTTTCCCCTTTCTGATGAGGTTTTTACGTTTTTCCCTCTTGCAAGATCTGTCGTGAATTCTTCGTCGAGATGCTTTTTGAATGCCATCAGCGAAGCAACATCATTCTCGTGCAACAGTCCGCGACGGTCGGGAGGCACGTTGAGTAAAAGATTGCTGTTCCTTCCAACTGATGAATAGTAAAGTTCCATGAGGTTTTCCGGAGACCTTACCATCGAATCCTGCTTCTCATGGTAAAACCAACCCGGGCGAATGGATACATCAACCTCTGCAGGAACCCAGTAATTGCCATCTTCATGACCCTCACCCAATATCTTTGCAAAGTCACCTCCCGGATACATCTCATCCTTTTTAAGGAGGCACCAGTTCGTCAGGCTGCCCATACCGCGCTCATTGCCGACCCACCTGATATCAGGACCTGCATCGCTGAACATTACTGCGCCCGGCTGCAGTTCCCTCACGATATTATGAGTGTTCGTCCAGTCATAATAAGTTTTGTTATCGATCCTTCGTGTCTC
>JBLNAO010000158.1:0-4114 GCA_050259395.1 Chloroflexota bacterium | reverse complement strand
GCAGCCTGTGTGTCACCGTTTGAGAACAGGATATTGTTAACTCCTTTACCGAGGTATGCTGAAATATCTTTTTTCAGGAAATTTTCATAAGGTACATTCACTGCACCAGGTAAAGTGAATGCATTATATTCTTCAGGAGTTCTGACGTCGATCAGTCTTGTGATACTATCATTTGATACTATCAGCCTTGCGACATGGTCGGGTGTGAGATATCTCTCAGAATCAGAAACTTTCGATATCAGCTCAGTTGGTTTGCCGGTCAATGATGGATGGCCGGAATAGGGGAGCACTGCCAGGATGAATCCAAGGCTGAGCAGGCATGCAGAGTATTTAATTCTCGTGTTCATTTGATTTCAAATCCTGGTGGAAATATCGGGTCTGGCAAATTTCTTCTCGGCGAGCTCTGCAACGGCGAACATGGCAACTGCAGCTGCAATGAGCAGGAAGGTGAACAAGCCCGGCGACATGCCAAGCGCCTCGTTGATCCTGACAGGACCTTTATAATACCCGTTGGCAACGTTCTGGATCATCGGGTATGTTTCAGCAAACAGGAATGCACCTGTCAGACCGCCGGCAACATAAACGATTGCATCAATCTTTCCGATAGACATAGCGCACACTCCCGTCCCGGGACAGAACCCACCCATTATAAAACCGGCTCCCATTATCACTCCTCCGATGATCGCTGCAGCAACATAGTATTCATTCACGAATACAAGATTCAGATCGAGGATGCCGAACCAGCTGAGAAATTGTGAACCGACAAGAGCTACGATAGCAGCAGTGAAAAATACTTTAATAACAGTTGTATCGTATCCGTAAAACATGCCGGCCAGCTTCCTGCTTGAAGAAAAGCCTGCCTGTTCGAGGGCAAAACCGAATCCTGTGCCGATAAGAAAAGCAATGAGCAGATCGAGCCATTCGGGAATTACTATCATTGATGTGATCGGGGCCATATTATGATTTAAGCTTAAGGTTAAACATGAAGATTAAATTTCTCAGATCCATAGCTTGCGGAAGAAATAAGCAAAGACATAGGCGGAGCCAAATATCACGGCCATGGTTACGAATCCGCCAAGCGAGAGCACTGCCATTCCCGACAATGCCGCCCCGCTGGTGCATCCTCTTGCGAGCTGTGCTCCATAAACGAAGAACATTCCTCCAATGAAAGCAAAAATGAGCCTTTTTGTGTTTGAAATCCGGGGCGATTTCTCAATTCTGAATCCCAGTCTTTTCGAAAATGCTCCTGAGATGAACCCGCCTGCAACAACACCGAATATCTCCAGGGACAACCAGTTCCTGAGCGGCTTCTGACCATTTTCGAAGTATTTGCTGTAGTAAACCGATTTCTCGGCATGAGGGCGGTCAACTGCCCCGACAGCAGAAACAACACAATATTTCAATCCCCCGCTTGCTCCGAGCCCCCTTCCGGATACCACCATGGCTGCCAGAAGAACTAACCCGAGTATCGTTCCTGCGACATAGGGATTTATATAGCTTTTCTTCATAGTCCTCAATAAATTACTTGTCACAAAAATAAGAAAAAATGTGTTTGTCCGGCTTAGTGAAGCCTCAGGCTAAGCCATGCTATATTTAATGAATTACATAATCTTAATTGATTTACAAATGCTTCATTTTTAGTAAATTTGTGTAAATATTGTGCCTTCCTTAACCTTAAAAACATTTCAGACTATGGCAACCCGTAATAAAATGAATCGAAGGAGGTTTGTTCAGACAACAATGATGGCTGCCGCTGCAACGGCATTCATTCCGGATCTGACCTCCGGGTTTTCCGGCAAAGCTGCTCCTATGAAGCGTGTTTTTGGTAAAACAGGATTCGAAGTGACGACGCTCGGTCTCGGAGGACAATCATCACTTCAATGGACACCATCTGATGTCGATCCTTTAAAGATCATCCTCATGGCCTTCAACAAGGGAATAAACTATTTCGACACATCGAACCTGTATGGACCAAGCCAGATGAATTATGGCAAGGCTTTCAGGGAACTGAAGCTTATTCCGGGAGAACCGGGCTATAATGAAGCTCTCAGAAAATCGATATTCCTTACAACAAAAACGCACCTGCGGACTGCGAAAGGCGATAGTAATATTCCCAACGTATCAAGCAGAACCGATGGTGACGCAGGTTCACACACTGTCGATGACATTCACAGGTCCCTGTCCCAGATGTTCGGTGACGGAAAAGGAAAATACCCTGAAGGAGCATACCTCGACATGATGCTTTTCCATAACCTGAACACGAAGGAAGAGGTGGATGCAATTTATGAAGGAGTCGAAAACACGAATCCTTCCATGGAAAGGATCGGGGCTCTTGCTGCCCTTCGCGACTACCGCGACGGTACAAACCTTACAGGACTAAATCCTAAAAACGAGAAGCTTATAAAACACATCGGCTTCTCCGGGCATTACGATGCCGCCGTGAACATGTACATGATACAACGCGATACGACGAACCTTCTCGATGCCATGCTGGTAGCTATCAACGCCAACGACAAGCTGATGTTCAGCATGCAGCACAACGTTATTCCTCTTGCAAAGGAGAAAAACATGGGCGTTATCGGTATGAAGGTGTTTGCCGACGGCGCAATGTATACGAAGCCGGCCGAATGGTCCAACAAGGTGGAACATGTTGTCAGGACTGTCGGCGATAAAAATCTTCCGAGCAAGCCTCTTATCCAGTACGCTCTCACAACACCCGGAGTTCATACAGTTATTATTGGGATTGGTCAGGTAAGTGACAAGTTTGAGGATTGCCAGTTGTGCAACAACTATGAAGCTGCCCAGATTGCTCCGGATGGTCTGTCGGAACAAGAGCGTGCCGCGATTGAAAAGATGGCTGCAGCCGTGAAAGGCGGAAAGACAAATTACTTCCAGAAACAGGCCGTTTCGCTTGTTCCTCCTGCCAGGATAGATGTGTCAAAAGTTACAGCATCAGGAAGCAACAAGGTCGTTCTCGGATGGCACACAGCTTTTGCGGGACCAGCAGCCCTGAAAACTTACGAAGTATACCGTGATGGTCAGAGGATTGCCGCTGTTCCTTTCAGGCCTCAGCTCACCACTGAGCCGATTAAATGGACATGTCCTTCGGATGATGCCCGTCATTCCTGGGCTGTAAAAGTGATAGATGCCGAGGGCAGGGAAGCTTTGTCGGATCAGATATTTGCCTGAAGAATTGTAAAAAATCACACTGAGAGACACAGAGGGCCGTAGAGGTTCACAGGGATAGGATTCAGATCGATACTATCTCTGTGCTTCTCCGTGTACTCTGTGCAACAATTTTTAATCTTTCTTTGCGTCCTTCTATTATTAACTTTGCAGAAAATTTTCTTAAATGTCACGATACAAGCTTACTATTGAATACGAAGGAACGCGGTACGCAGGCTGGCAGCTCCAGAAAGGCGGAAAAACCATACAGGGTGAAATAATGGATGCCTGCCGCGACCTTTTCGGATCGGAGGAATTCGATTTTTTCGGCGCCGGAAGGACCGATGGAGGGGTTCACGCCCGGGCACAGGTGGCTCATCTTGATGTGGAAACCGACTTGCCGTTGCTAAGGATCAAATATGGCATCAACGACAGGCTGCCCCCGGATATCTCAATTTTGAATGTGGAAGAAGCTCATGCCAAATTTCATGCACGTCATGATGCCACTGCGCGGAGCTATATTTACCAGATCAGCAGGCGACGGACAGCCTTCGGAAAAAAGTTTGTCTGGTGGATTAAGGATCAGCTGGATGCTGACATGATGAATGCTGCTGCAAAACATTTTCCCGGACTAAAAGATTATCGCTATTTCTCAGATCCTGACCAGGAGCAGGCATCGACAAAGGTCGAGATAATGCATGCCCACGTTCATGATCTTGGCGACATGCTGCTCTTCCATGTTGTGGGTTCTCATTTCCTCTGGAAACAGGTGAGGAGAATGACAGGGGTGCTGGTCGAGGTTGGTCGCGGGAAACTGAAGCCGGAAGATGTTGAATCATTTTTCAGGGTGGAGAGCGACATCCCTTCTAAGCTTACTGCCCCTCCGTCAGGTTTGTTCCTCGACAGGTTGTATTACCGCAACGAGCCGGTTGTATTCACTGCCAATCCG
>JBLNAO010000157.1:0-4037 GCA_050259395.1 Chloroflexota bacterium | reverse complement strand
GGCACATTGTTCTGCCTCATCACTTTCATCACTTCAGAATCCCTCTTGAAGCCGTGACTGGAACCTCCTTTGTAATTGGGAATAAGCATGTTGAAGGTTTCGTCAATGCCATAGCTCCAGGCTAGTATGTAATCCCTGTCGAGCCCCGATGATGCCTTCTGACCTGCTCCGGTCAGCTCCGACTTCCCTCTTGTGGAATATTTTCCGTACTCATAAGTGGTGTAAAGGCTAGCAAAATTGATTCCAATGGCTATCAATGCAGGTAAAATCAGTATTGCTGTCCTTTTCAGGAAATCCGGAATTGTCTTGTTTCTTATTGAAAAAACGAACTCGGTAATGCCAAGAACGAGCACGCACAGGAATGCATAATAGGTGATCTGGGGATGGTTTGCCTGGAGTTCCAATGCAAGAAAAAAACCGGTAAGCAATGCGCCTTTTATGATATTATGCCGGTAGGAGTACCAGATGCTTCCGATAAGAGGCGGCATATACGCCATGGCGATTGCCTGCGTATTATGTCCGGCCCCGAGGATCTGAAAGAAGAACGAGGTGAAGCCATACGCAATAGCGCCGGTCATGGCCAGCCAGGGATTAAGTCCGAACATCACCAGCAGGATGTAGAAACCAAGCAGCGAAACAAATAGCACCGACACCGGCATCTTGTACTGTCGCAAAACGGTATCTACATACTTAATAAGGTTTCCGGGATATTTTGTCGAGATGAGATATGCCGGCATCCCGCTGAAGATGGAGTTTGTCCAGAGCGGTTCCTTGCCGTATTTATCCCTGTAATCCTGTATCTCTTTGGAGTTTATCCTGTGCACCTGGGTGTCGTTGGCCCTCAGCTGCTTTCCTTCCAGCACCGGATAAAAGTATGCGAATGCCAGAATGGTGAACAGCACCACTGCCAGGAGATGCGGTAAATATGGGCGGACAAGTTTCTTGAATTCCATCTGTGCGTTTTTAAAATATTGGCAAAAATATTGATTTACCTTCAATTATGGCCTGAAATGCTGACCAGTTTCATAATTCATCCTGAATTGACTTCAGCGATCTCACGTTTTCGCGGAACTTCTTAAGAGCCGACCACTTTTTTGCGATTGCCTTTATCGACCCGAGCTCGACTGGTTCATAGAAATTGAAAAAGTAAAGAATGAAAGGGAAGCTGAGCGTAAGTCCTGTTTTCAGGACAAGCCTGAGTATAATATGAAGATCATTCATCAACAAACCTGCGCAGGATAGCGCTGCACCTACAAGCATCATTATGAATATTTTCCTGTATTCATAAGGAATGTAGTACTCCTTCTGTGAAAAGTAATGGATTAAGTACCAATATAATACCTGTGCAAACAGTGTTGATAGCGCTGCTCCGGTCATGCCAAGCAGCGGTACCAGCAAAAGGTTCAGTCCAAGCGTCATTATGCCGGCAAAAAGAACTATGGTGCCTATGATCTTTGTCTTTTTTGAAATGAAGAGGCCCCAGGTGATTACATCTTTAAGATTGACAAAATATACTGAAAGGCAGAGCAGGGGTATCACGAAGTACGCTTCCCAGTACTGGTTTGATTTCGTCATCACCTTTATCAGCTCGAGAGAGAAAAGGGAGACGGCAATGATGCCCATCATGAGAACAAATGAGGAGTAAAGCAGTACCTTTGAGTAGAACCTTTGATTGTCTTCTGCATCTATCTTCCTGATCATCAGGGGTGAAATCGCCATCTTGATCGAGTCAACTATCACCAGTTTCAGAACGCTCGAAACTTTTACAGCCAGCGTGTAAATTGCCACATATTTCAGTGCGTCGATTGTTTTGAGAGAGTTGAGTGAATACCTGTCGATAACATTCACAGCCACTCCTGAAACATTTGCGAGCACAAGCGGGAAGCCGAACAATGCCATCGTTTTTATGAGCTGAAAGTTGACCGATACTTTGCAATTCTTCACCGTATAGCCAAGAAGCACGACAATGAACAGCAGGTTTCCTATTACCTGGGCCAGGTAAATGCCTTCAACCCCCATCTTCTTTCCGACTATCATAAAAACAGTCATCACAAGAACGACACCCAGCTTGAAGAAATTAACAACGGTAAAAAGTACGGACTTTGACTGCAGTCTTATCAGGGTGTTAATAATGTTATTTACAGCCTGTAATGCCGATGATATGATAACCAGGTTTATCGCCTTGTGCCAGTCAGTCCTTCCGAAGAGCATTCCCGATAGCTGCCCAGAGAGTGGCAGCAGGAGGAGGCAGAAAAGGGCTGCAATGCCAACCTGCATCAGCAGGGTCATGAAGAAAATCGATTTTTGATTCTCAACATATTCCTTGTCCCAGTACCAGCGGGTGAGGCTTTGCGGCAGGGAAGAGGCAAGCGCCGCAATAAGCACCTGCCCTGAGATATCGAGAAGGCCGATTATACCGAATTCGTCGATCGAGAAGAACTTCGGGTCGGTGTACAGCGGTATCAGCAAAAAGCCGACAAGCTTCACGGCTATGTTGCCAATGCCGTAAACCACGCTGTTCTTGACCGATGACCTTACGCTATTCAGCATTTTTCATTAAACAGTAAGCATGATAATGTCAGTATCGACCTTAATCGTGTAGCCTGGATTTTTCCGTTTCACATATTCCCTCAGCTCATCCATTGTAGGATAATCTCGTTTGCCGATGAACAGCCTTGCGTCATCTATAAGCACGATATGCTTTAGGTCGTTATTTGAAAACACCGCATCGAGCTCCCTGAAAACAGGGCATTCGGTCAATCCCTTTGCAGTGATCCCGCCTGAATAATGGCCGTCGAGCCATAGCAGGGCCCTTGAATTGATAGCAGGCATTATCCGGTGAAGTACGTCACCGCTGTTCCCCTTATATATCTGAATTTCAGGAAATCTCCTGAATCGCCTCGAGGCAGCTTTGAAAAGCCTGTCAGCCAGCTCGATCGAGATAAGCTTCCTGAAGTTTGTTCTTTGCGATTGAATTGTATCACCCAGGTAAGTCCCGGTTTCTATGAAGATCTCACAATTGAACTGCTTTGCAACAGAAGCAATGATTTGCTGCTTGGCTGCATGGGGCGGAGGAACTGGGCTTCCACCGGCCTTCCATTTTTCAAACTCCGTGGCGTATACCACGTCAGCCTTCTTATCATGAAAGTAATTCTGAATGCTTATCGGAAGATATTTTATTATGCGGCGCATATAATTAAGCAGATATCAAATTGTTATAAATAATGTCAGGACTGAAGCGCCTGGAATTTTCAAGCGCTTTTTCCCGGAGTTTCAGAACGGTATTGCGATCGTTGATCAGCTCCTGTAACAGCCTTCCAAGGTCATCATAGCTGTCATAAGTCAGAATACCCGAACGAATATCTTCAGGGATGGGATACCCAACCGGCAAGATCCCCGGCTTGCCAGCCTTGATCATTGCAAAAGGAAGTCCTGTTTCCTTGGTTTGGCCGTACCTGCTGTATTTATTAAGTACCACGTTCATGTTCCCCAGTATGATATCACATGATGAAAGATCACGATCATATTCCTCGGGAGGAATGAACCTTACATTGTGTACAATCACCGAAAAGCCGTTCCGCCTCAAGCCTTCAGCCTTTTTCAGCAGAATATCACACTGATTCAGAGGGTTGTCGGGCTGAACCCCTCCAAGCAGGTCAATTGTAAACTTGTATTTCAGCGGACCAAGCGATTTTTCAATGAGGTCCAGAAGGCCGGTGTAATTCCGGCGGTATTGCGAAAGAATTCCCGGGACACAGATACGCAAAGGTGAAGTACGATCAGAATCGGTGCGGGCAAGTGAAGGATCAAAGACAGTAAACGGAATAACTTCCGATTGTTGGCCCGGTAAAAGCATCTCAAGCTGGCCTCTTACAGCCTCTGACAAAACAACTAATTTACCCCCTGTCCTGTGTACTTTTTCAAGTATCCTCTTCTTGAAGGAAGGGTAAATAAAATACATCTTGAAGAGGTACGCCAGGGAATTCAGGTCGCGGCTTTTCCCCCCGGCATTTATGAATTTTTTCATTCCCTGGTAA
>JBLNAO010000156.1:0-5529 GCA_050259395.1 Chloroflexota bacterium | reverse complement strand
GTTATCCTGACATTTTTCAGCATCCCCTTTTCCCAGCTGAGATCGCACACGAAGCCACCTCTTGCCATTACACCGTTAAGATGTCCTGTCTCCCATGCGGAAGGCAGGGCAGGAAGGAGCTCGACCTCTCCGGCATGGCTTTGAATGAGCATTTCGGTTATTCCTGCAGTGCCGCCGAAGTTCCCGTCGATCTGGAATGGAGGATGATTGTCGAACAGGTTGTACAATGTTGATTTTCTCAATAATGCGATAACATTCTCATAGGCTTTTTCGCCATCCTTAAGCCTTGCAAAGAAGTTGATTATCCAGGCCCTGCTCCAGCCTGTGTGGCCACCTCCGTTAGCGAGCCGGTAATCGATCGTCGCCCTTGCTGCTTTCATCAGCTCAGGAGTCTTTGATGTAATCTGGTTCCCCGGGTGAAGCCCGTAAAGATGAGAGATGTGCCTGTGCCCGGGCTCGGGTTCTTCGAATTCTTCCGTCCACTCCATTATCCTGCCATCACTGCCGATCTTTATGGGTGACAGCCGGTCCAACGTTTTTTCCATCTTCCTGCGGAGAGGTTCGTCTGTATTGAGAACAGTGGCTGCTGCTATTGTGTTCTGAAGCAGGTCGCGGATGATCATGTGATCCATTGTCGGTCCCATCACCATGCTTGCAGTGCCGTTGCCACCAGGTATTTTAAACCTGTTTTCAGGGGAGATGGAGGGCCCGGAGACAAGGAAGCCGGTTTTCGGATCCTTCACCAGCCAATCCATGCAGAATTCGGCGGCTTCCTTCATTATTGGATAAGATTTTGTTCTCAGGAATTCAACATCCCCGCCAAAAAGATAGTGGTCCCAGATGTTCTGGCAGCTCCATGCAATTCCCATTGGCCACATTCCATAACCTGTATTTCCTGTAGGTTCGGTGAAATGCCACAGATCGGTGGTGTAATGCGCCACAGTGCCTTTCATGCCATAAACCTCTTTAGCGGTGCGCCGTCCATTTGGTCTCAGCTCGTCGATGAAATCAATGAATGGTTCCTGCAACTCGCCAAGGTTAGTGGCCCATGAAGGCCAGTAGTTCATCTGTATGTTGATGTTGATATGGTAATCGGCGCTCCATGGGGGACGCATGCCGTCGGCCCATATTCCCTGGAGGTTCGCGGGAAGATCGCCCGGACGGGAGCTGCTGATAAGTAGGTATCGTCCGTATTGATAATAAAGCTCGAGCAGGTCGGTGTCCACGTAGCCGTTCTGCATTGCGGTCAGCCTCGCATCGGTTGTGAAGAAAGCGCCCTGGCTTTCGCCAAGCTCAATGTCCACCCTGGCGAAAAGCGATCTGTAATCGGCTATGTGGGATTCAAGAATATCCTTATATGCTTTGCCAGAAACTTTCATCATCCTGTTCTCAGCCGTTTTTGCAGGATCGATCCCCCTGTAATCTGTTGCAGCAGTCAGAAAAATAACTACTGAATTTGCTTTCTCCACCCTGATGCCATAGCCCGAAGACGATGTTGTCCCGCCATCGGCGGCCAGCTTCAGCTTAGCATGAATCACTACGCCTTTGCCACCGCCCACATGTTCCGACATGCTGATCTCATTATTGATGGATGAGATCACCGGCTTGCCGCCTTCCCTGTTAAGGACGCAGCTGAAGGTCAGGGATCCCGGCTTGTCGGCTGTTAGCCGCATCACAATTGCCTGGTCGGGCCAGCTTGAAAAGACCTCCCTTGTGAAATTTATCCCGTGCGCAGTGTAGCTCACTTTCGAGATTGCGGTTTCGAGATCGAGCTCGCGCATGTAGCCGCTTACACTACTTTGAGGCCCGAAATCGAGGTAGATATCGCCAAGAGCCTGGTAAGAGGCTGGAGGATTTCCCGGCTTTTTGCCCATAATCTCTCTTTGAGCAAGCTCTTCAGCTTCGCGGTACTTTCCTTCGAAAAGAAGCTTTCGGACCTGAGGGAGAGCTTTCAAGGCCTGTGGGTTGGCATCCCAGCGCGGCTCGCCTGTCCAGACCGATTCCTCGTTCAGCTCGATTCTCTCTTTGTCGATGCCTCCGAAAACCATTGCTCCCAGGCTGCCATTTCCAACAGGCAGGGCATCGTTCCAGGTATCGGCAGGACGGTTGAACCAGAGCCTCATGTTTGAGAGGGAAACATCCTGTGAATAAGCGTCAGTGGTAAGAAAGAGTAAAAGAATTGCTGTGAGAAGGCCTTTATTCATGTATAATATTTTAGGATCCTGCCTCTCCCTCTGAATCTCCCTCTCCCGGAGTGAGAGGGAGACAATTGTGAATATCTTAAATCACCTTGAGGCTCTTGCAAGGATAAGAAACCAGAATGGCTATTCTCCTGAATTAAGCCCCTCCCACCCTGGGGGAGGGAGGGGTTGGGGAGAGGTGTTATTTCTTTAACAGGTCCCTGATCTCGGTAAGCAGGACTTCCTCTTTTGAAGCCACCGGCGATGGAGGAGGAGCTGCAGCTTCTTTCTTCTGCAGATGCATCATTCCTTTAATAACCAGGAACACTGCAAATGCCACGATCAGGAAATCAAAGCAGGTCTGCAGGAAATTCCCGTAATTCCAGGTCACAGCCGGGGTAGTGCCGACAGCATCCTTCAATATCACCTTAAGGTCAGTGAAATTGACTCCTCCAACCAGCAACCCTATGGGAGGCATGATGATGTCAGCAACGAATGATGAAACAATCTTGCCGAAAGCCACACCGATGATGATACCGACTGCCATGTCGAGGATGTTTCCCTTAATGGCAAACGCCTTGAAATCGTCAATAAATTTCATGATGTCAGGTTTAAATTAATATTAGAAATTATATGAGAAACCAACCCCGAGTATCTCTTTGAACTGCACTTTTGAACCGACAACCTCCCCGGCTTCGAGTATGTCATTGCCGTTACGGTCGAAAGGCACCTTGATCTTGTCGTCGTAGATCAGCTGTGTGTTAATGCTCGCAGAGATATACTTATTTATCTTCATCGCTATCAGATTTTCCCAGTTTACTACAATGTTCTGGGGATTCTGGAGGTAATTCGAAAACAGGTCAATCTTTGTTGTAAACGACACGTTCTTCAGGAATTCATTCTTGAAATCATTCTTTGAATAGATCACTCTCATGTATGCACCCATCTCGCTTTTAACTGTCTCGCCGGGGTCGACACCAAAAGCTCCGGCAGCGGACAGATCATCGTCGGTGACAAATGTGAACCTTGCAGTGAGCGGTGCAAAGAATGCGCTGAAATAGGCATTTGGCTTATAATCGAGACCTAATGCTCCGATAAGATAGCCCGGGGCAAGTAAATTGGAGATTTTAACGCGATAGTCGGGCCTTGCAACATCAGGATAATTATACCCGGTTGTCAGCTGTGTCTTGAAGTTTACAAGGGCAGCGTAATAGAAATGATCGAAGGCCTGCCGCCCGTATTTGGAGAGAAAATCGAATTTGTCATCGGTCTTTCTGCTTGCGAGACCGTTCTGCTTCATTATTCCGTATCCGATATCGAGTGAGTTGGTCCAGGTCGACTTTTCACCTTTGTAGTTTGCAAAAACACTGAAGAGCCCGTTTGTTGCAAACGAATTCTGGCCTCCTGCAGCCCAGTGGGTCAATGATGTCTGTGCCAGGTTAACAGCCAGAACGCCACCATTTTTCCATCCAAGTGTGGTATCAGCTTTTTGTTGTTCCCTCAGCTTCTTTTCAGCGTCGGTGACCTGAGCAAAGAATGTCTGACTGCCCATAATAAGAGCAATAAACAATAAGATGATCTTTTTCATATTAGGTTATTATAGATGTTCCTGATTTTTGCTCTAAAATAAAGAAAATTCTTGTTATTTTGTAGATTATATACTTTATAAAAATGGATAGGAAAACAGCATTCACTGAACTGATAAACAATGGTTATTCCTGCAAAGGTGACAATATAGTGCTCGGTGCAGCGATGCTCGACGGTGAGCCGGTGCCCGGAGCACAGGTCAAAATACCTACAAAGACCCTGAACAGGCATGGCCTGATAGCAGGAGCAACAGGAACAGGAAAGACAAAAACCCTCCAGGTTCTATCGGAGCAACTGTCGGAAAAGGGCATTCCTGTCCTGTTGATGGATGTGAAAGGTGACCTCAGCGGAATAGCAAAACCGGGCGAACCTAAGCCTTTCATTCTTGAGAGGCATGCGAAAATAGCTCTGCCATACGAGACTAAGTCTTATCCTGTCGAGCTGATGACCCTCTCTTCACAGGATGGCGTTAGGCTCAGGGCTACAGTTTCGGAATTCGGGCCTGTGCTGTTATCGAGGATCCTCGACCTCAACGATACTCAGGCAGGCGTGCTCGCCGTCATCTTTAAGTACTGCGACGACAACAAGCTGGCTTTGCTTGATCTGAAGGACCTGAAGAAAGTTATACAGTTTGTAACCGAGGAGGGAAAAGAAGAACTTGAACAGTCCTATGGTAAGATCTCAACCTCCACCACAGGCATTATAACCAGGAAGATCCTTGAACTCGAACAGCAGGGTGCAGAGGCATTTTTTGGTGAACTTTCGTTTGACATTAAGGATCTGCTAAGGCGGGATCGGAACGGTTATGGCTATATCAGCATCATGCGCCTTACCGATATCCAGGATAAGCCGAAGCTTTTCTCCACATTCATGCTTTCTCTTCTTGCAGAGATTTATGGCACAATGCCTGAAAAAGGAGATGCAGAAAAACCTGAGCTGGTGATTTTCGTAGATGAAGCTCACCTGATATTCAGCCAGGCAAGCAAGACGCTTCTCGAACAGATCGAGAATATCGTCAAGCTCATACGTTCAAAGGGAATCGGAGTATATTTTGTAACACAGAACCCGACCGACATCCCAAATGGCGTGCTTGCCCAGCTTGGGCTCAAGGTGCAACACGCTCTGAGGGCTTTTACAGCAGTTGACAGGAAGGCAATAAAGTTGACAGCGGAGAATTACCCCGACTCAGAATACTACAAAACCGATGAAACAATCACAAGCCTCGGTATCGGTGAAGCTCTTGTAACAGCTTTGAGCGAGAAAGGGATCCCAACCCCGCTTGCAGCAACAATGCTCAGGACACCACAGAGCAGGATGGATATTCTTACTCCGGGTGAAATTTCAGAAATTAACAGATCCTCCGACCTTGTCCGCAAATACAGCCAGGAGGTTGATCGCGACAGCGCTTATGAGATCCTTGGCAGGAAGATAGAAGACATCGAAGAACGGGAGCGGCGCGAGGCCGATGAAGCCGACAGGGAGAAAAGGGAAAGAGAGAGTGGGAGATGGGGAGACAGGGAGAGCGGGAGAAGGAGCGAAAGGGAGAGATATCCGCAGAGAAGCTATTCAGGCAGAAAAACTGGCAACAGCCCGCAGAAACAGGTTGTCAAAGTGCTTACAAGCGCCACCTTCATCAGGGGTGTGTTCGGTGTGCTGAGCAAAGTGCTTAAGAAATAAAAAAGAGGATTATCTCTGCATCCTCACGCTGTCGACAAGATACTCCGAGTCCCCCCGGATAAACAGCGAGCTGTTTTTCTGCTTG